>CAZRXE010000181.1:0-5258 GCA_964603695.1 uncultured Heliomicrobium sp. | reverse complement strand
CGATAATCAAGACGGCTCACAGAATTGCTCATGAGCCGAGACTTTGCCCATTTTTCAAACATCAAGCGACCTTTACGGTCTCTTTTGCGTAAGTCCTAGAATTTCCGAACTGGCAAAAGTGCGGCATTGGGCTGTACTGGGAGACTTACGGCAAAGAGGCGGTCAACAAACTGACGGGCGAAGCGGTCGTTGCTGAGCGGCGGCGGATCAAAACGGATTATGAATTGCCGATGCGCGACGAATACACGCGGTTTGTGCTGGCTTTGCTGGACAAGGCGATGAAAGAAAGCGACAAATAGTCCTCACGGTAGTTTCAATCCCAAACCCCAAGGAGTTTTTTTATGACCCGCACCGGATTCAATGTCTTGTCGGCTGGTCTGCTGTTGTTGTTGCTTTTGCCCGGCGCGCTGTGGGCGTCGCCCATTCGCAAACATCCTCGGAACCCGCATTGGTTTGAATGGCGCGGAAAGGCGGTGGCCTTGATTACCAGCGCCGAGCATTACGGTTCGGTACTCAATCTTGATTTCGATTACCGCCGTTATCTGGAAACGATGCAGCGCGACGGGATGAATTACACGCGCCTTTTCGCCGGCAGTTATGTCGAACCGCAGGGTGCATTCGGCATTGAACACAACACGCTGGCACCGGCGTCGGGCAGGTTTCTGGCACCGTGGGCGCGCAGCGCGAGCGCGGGTTATGCGGGCGGCGGCAACAAATTCGATCTCGACCGTTTTTCGCCCGAATACCTGGCGCGATTGAAAGATTTCCTGACCGAAGCCGACCGGCGCGGCATTGTTGTCGAATTGACGTTGTTTTGCGCCACCTACGGCGACAGGCAATGGGCGCTGCATCCTTTGAATCCGGCCAACAACGTGCAGGCGCTGACCGGGCCGCAGTGGAAGAAGTTGCACACCTCGGAAAACGGCGCGGCGCTGGCCGTGCAGGAAAAATTGGTGCGTTGGCTGGTTCGCGAACTGAACGGCTTCGACAATCTGTTTTATGAAATCCAAAACGAACCCTGGGCCGACAATCACTCAATGGGCGATTACATTAATCCTTATCTGACCGACCGGCATTCTTTTCCAAACGCGGTTGAAATCACCACTGCCGATTCCGTTGCTTGGCAGGCGGCGATTGCGCGATTCATCGCCGATGAAGAATCGCGGTTGCCGCAGCGGCATTTGATAGCTCAGAACGTCGCCAATTTTCGTCTGGCGTTGAATGAAGCAGACCTGACGCCGGGCGCGGACTTGGTCAATTTCCATTATGCCTATCCTGAAGCCGCGAGTTGGAATCGCGGGTTGAATCGCATCATCGGTTATGACGAAACGGGTTTTGCTGGCAGGGCGGATGCAACGTATCGGCGGCAGGCCTGGAATTTTGTGATGAGCGGCGGCGGGTTGTTCAACTGCCTGGATTACAGTTTCAGCGTCGGGCGCGAAGACGGTACGGACACCACGAACAAAGCTCCGGGCGGCGGCAGTCCCGCGCTGCGCGGGCAATTGCGCGTGCTTGGCAGTTTTCTGCACGGCTTCGATCTGGCCACGCTGCGCCCAGATGCGAACGTCGTGCAGGCAAGTCCGGGCACTGTGACGCGCGTGTTGAGCGCGCCGGGCAAGGCTTACGCGATTTATCTGGAAGGGCGCGCGCCCGCGAAATTGAGTTTGGACGTGCCGCGCGGCAAGTGGCGAGTGGAATGGATCAATCCGTTGGACGGCACTGTGCTGCACAGCGAAACGCGCACGCACGGAGGCGGTGCGCTGAACCTGACGCTGGAGAAGTTCGACAACGCCGTCGCGCTGCGGCTTGTTAAACAATAGCGTTCGGCGTGCGGATCGAATTCAAGGCTGTTTTTCTTCGGCGCGAATCGGCTTGCCTTCCCACGTCCAAACGCCTTTTTCATTCGTCAGCAAACGCGCCGCGCTGCCGGGGACGGGCGCAGCGTTTACTTTTGGCAGCCAACGCCGATGTTCGGCGATGATTTTGGCGTAACGCGGATCGCGCGCCAGATTCGTCCATTCGTTCGGATCGCGGCGATGATCGTAAAGCTCTTCCGAACCGTCGGCGTAACGAATGTAGCGCCAATCTTCGCTGCGCACCGTGTGATTGTTTTGATTGTGCGTGGTGATGGCGGGCCAAGCGCGTTTGGCGCTGGCGTTTTTCAGCAGCGGCGCAAGGCTGTGGCCTTCAAGCTCCGGTTGCGCCGGCAAGCCGCTCAAATCCAGCAAGGTCGGATACAGATCGAGCAATTCCACCGGGCGATGGCTGCGTGCATTTGCCGTCACGCCCGGTCCCGCGAAAATCAACGGCACGCGCGTTGAACGTTCCCACAATGTGTTTTTCCCGCTGATGCCTTTTTCGCCCAAGTGCCAGCCGTGATCCGACCAGAAGACGACGATGGTGTTGTCCTGCTGTCCGCTTTTCTCCAATGCATCCAGCAAGCGCCCGACCTGATAATCCATAAAGCTGATCGTCGCCAGATAAGCCCGCACCATCGGACGCCACTGATTGCTATCGCGCAGCCACGAAAGGCGCGGTTCGGGTAGCTTCCAATGCAAGTACCAGGCAAATTCTGGCACGTCCGCTCGGTCGTCTTCCTTGACCGGCGGCATGATGAGTTTGTCGTCAGGGTAAAGATCGAACCACTTTTGCGGCGCATACAGCGGCACGTGCGGCAGCCTGATGCCAACAGCGAGGAAAAACGGCTGTTGCGGTTTTTCGTGCAGGCGGGCAACTGCCCAATCAGTTAGCTTGGCGTCGTCGTGTTCGGCGTCCGTGGCCGGGAACGCGCCCCAATCCATCAGCCGAATCGGATCGGGCGTGTTGACGAATTTTCGCGCGGGCACGTTCTTGTAATTTTCGATGTCGCCCCAGACGGTGAATTCCTTGGCGCGTTCGGTGGCGGGAACGTTGTCGTGAAAGATTTTGCCAGCGGCCATCGTCCGGTAGCCGCCTTGCGCCAGCGCCTGGGGCAGGGAAGCAGCGTCTTTCAGTGCGTCCACTTTGCGCACCCAGGGTTGTAGCGCATAAACGCCCGTTGTCGAAGGCCGTCGCCCGAACAACATGCTGGCCCGCGATGGATTGCAGAGCGGCGCTTGCACATGCGCATTGGTGAAAAGCGTGCCGCGCGCCGCCAGTCGGTCAATGTTCGGTGTTTTGACTTGCGGATGACCTTTCAAACAGCCGACCCAGTCGTTCAAATCGTCAATCGCAATAAACAGGTAGTTGGGTTTGGCAGCAGTTTTGCGCTGCGTTTGCGCGCCGGTCGCGCCGGCCAATGCCGCCATCAGAAACAAGGCCGTGAACAGACGCCGGGTCACGCGGTTATAAATCATAACAAGGTTCCTTTGCCGAAAGGCTCGTTGTCCATTCGCCCAAACCAAAAGGCGCTGCCCCGAAAAGCAGCGCCAGGCAGTCGAGCGAGTTGGTTCAGGCCGCTCCGTCAAAACGTGAAGCGGAATTGCAATTGCACACGGCGATTGCCACGTTTGGTGATGATCTTGCCAAAGTTCTGATTGGTAGTGTCGTTGAAAACGAACCCTTTGGTCGGATCGCAAACGTTGTTGGCGGTTCCCTGCGTGCCGGTCAGTCCGGTCGGCACGTTGTTGACGCGGACGTTGCAGGTGGTTTGCAAGGTCAGGTCAATGTCGGCCTGCCGCGTCACGAACGCCTGATTGAAGATGTTGAAAAAGCCGCCGCGAATCTGGATGTTTTTGCCTTCCAGAAAACGGAAGTTTTTCATCAACGTCAGATCGTGGTTGTTGCGTGTTGGCAGCCGCGTATAAAACTGAGGTTGATAAGCGCCGGTTTGGCTGAATTCCGGAATGGCGACAGCGGAAATATCGAAGAGTTTGTCGCCGGCTTTGCCGCTGGAATTGCTGATGGTCGGATTGCGCAACAGCACCGGCGCGATGCCGCCGGCGTTGGTGAAGCTGCCGCCCGAAAAAGCGTTGGTTCCGAACCAGGCCACCCAGTTGCGCGAATCGTTCAAGCCGTTGCCGGTTCCGACGCCCGAACCGCCAGTGAACCACAAACGAATCGGCGCGCCGCTTTGCAGCGAGGAAATGCCTGAAACCTGCCAACCGTTCAGAACACCGCTCGCCAGTTTGTTGCCGCCGCGCTTAATCAGGCCCGGCAAATTGTAGTTGTAATTGACCACCAGATTGTGCGTCCGGTCGTAAGCCTGCACGCCGTAAGACCGATTGCGCGCATCCAGCGGATCCACTGTGCCGCCGTCGCCGCCGAGCAAGCCCAGCGCCTTCGAGAAAGTGTAAGCCGCCGTGTAAGTCAGTTTGCCGCGTTGCCGCGCCAGGGTGAGTTGGCCGGAATGATAAGACGACGTGCCGACGTATTCCCGGTAATTGATGGTGTTGAAATCCGGGAAGGGCAGCAGATTGCGGTAAGCGTCCGGGCTGACGGCCACGCGATGCAACGGGTTAGACAAGTCCACCGGCGCAGAGCCTGTAGTGATCGTTCCCGTCAACAATGCGCCGATGGGGACGACGTTCAGGTTGCGCACGTGCGGCAGGTAACGCACCTGATTGCCGACATAGCCGACTTCCAGCACGTTGCCCCACCACAGTCGGCGCGCGATGGACAAACTGGAATTGGCCGTTCGCGTGATGTTGTTGCCTTCGGGATTGAGCGAAACCGGCGTGATCGAAAGCGGCACGCGCGCCAGGTCTACCTGATTCAGCCGCGCCAGCGTCAAATCGGCGCGCCCGTCTTTATAAGCCGACGCCGCCGAAGTCGAAGTCACGGTCGGGTTGATGAAGTTCGGCGCGTTTTGCAGCGCGGGCGAATACTGGAAGTTGCCTGACGAGCGGTTGTAAAACAGACCGTAACCGCCGCGCACCACGAAATTGCCTTTTTTTCTGACATCCCAGGCGAAGCTCAATCGCGGTGCCAGGCGCGGCGCGGGATCGTCCACGATGCCGGGTTCGGCTTCGCCGCGCGAAACCAGTTGGATGCCGTTCGGTTTTTGCAAGTCGCCGTTCAGGAAAGCGCCCGCGCCGCGTTGATATTTGGTCACGTCGAAAAAGGTGTCAAAGCCGTTGCGCTCCTTGTTGTTGGGCATGTAAACCATTCGCACTCCGTACTCGAACGTCAGCCAGGGTTTGGCTTTCCAGGAATCCTTCACGTACATGTCGAATTTGTAGTTTCGAAATTCGACTGCATGAGTGCGGTTCGATTTCTGCACGTTGACGGGGAGCACGATCTACATTTTGCAGAAGTTATTGGCCGTGCATTTGGTGTGG
>CAZRXE010000180.1:0-1667 GCA_964603695.1 uncultured Heliomicrobium sp. | reverse complement strand
GGTGAATCCCAAATGTCTGGCGGTTTCTATCGGCAGGTTTTCCGAAGCGGAAATTTGTTGTGCCAGTTCCTCGATTTCCGCGCGACTGAGTTTGCCGCCGCCAATGGGAATGTCGGCGGTCGTCGGTGTCTCGGCGCTTTTGCCGAGTCGTTTCAACACCAGATCAATTCCTTGTTCGGCCATTGCGCGGTAGGTCGTCAGTTTGCCGCCGCCCAGGGAAATCAGCCCGTCGTCGGTTTCAACCAATTCTTCCTTGCGCGAAGTGGCGGTGGTGTCTTTCGCTTTCGGATCGGTGATGAGCGGACGCAACCCCGCCCAAGCCGAAATCACGTCCGCGGGCGCAAGCTGCGCGCTGGGAAAGTAGGAATTGATGGCGTTGAGAATTTCGACCACTTCATCGGTTTGAGCTTGCGGCGAATCTTTGCCGCCTTCGTAATCCGTGTCGGTTGTGCCTATGTTGACGCGACCTTCCCACGGCACGACGAAGTAAAAGCGATGGCCGGTCAGCGAGGGAATCAGCCAGGCAGAGCCAACTTGTAAGCGGTCGGCGGAAACCGTCAGGTGAATGCCTTTGGAAGGGCGCAGGTTTTTCGTCAATCCGTTGGCGTTTTCTCCGCCCAATCGAATGGTTTCTTCCATCCACACGCCCGTGGCATTGATGACGGATTTTGCTCGCACCTCGAAGCGTTGGCCTTCCAACTCATCGCGCAATTGCGCGCCGGTGATTTTGCCGCCTTCGCGCAGAAAGCGTTCGACCTTCGTGTAATTCGTGATTGCCGCGCCGCGTTCGTTGGCGGCTTTGATGACTTCAATGACCAGCCGCGCGTCGTTCGTCCGCGCGTCGTAATACAAAAACGCGCCCTTCAAGCCGGACGGATCAAGTTGCGGGGCCAGCTTCAATGCCTCTTCGCGAGTCAGCCGCCGATGCCGCGCGAAGTTGTAGCGTCCGGCCAGCAGGTCATACAAAAACAACCTCGCCCGCATTTTCAGCGGATGGTCGTAATTGCGCCGGGAATCTTTGTAAATAGGAATGACGAACGGATAAGGATCCGTCAAATGCGGCGCGATTTTGGCCAGCGTGCCGCGTTCGACCAATGCTTCGCGCACCAGACCGAAATCGAATTGCTCCAGATAGCGCAGCCCGCCGTGAATCAATTTGGTCGAGCGGCTGGACGTGCCGGCGGCAAAATCGCGTTTTTCAACCAACGCGGTTTTCAATCCGCGAACGGCGGCGTCCAGCGCCAATCCAGCGCCGGTAATGCCGCCGCCGATAATGAGTACATCAAATACTTGTTGCCTGAACTTTTCGAGCGAGGCGCGCCGTGTGCGCCAGGAAAACTCATTCATATTTTGTCGTGTTGAGGAGATTGGAAGATCGGACTTCAGCCAAACGCCGAAGCCTTTCGTAGCATAGTCGCTCATCGTTTTCTTGTCACTCTCGGTTCAACTCAGGCTCTATTCATTCTACGGATTTAGCCACAGAGGGCACCGCAGAACACAGAGAAAATCCAATATCTCGCGTGCTCTCAGTGGTCGAAAATGAATAGACTCTGCGGTTCAAACAAGGTGTACCGCAGACTGTTAGTCTGCGGAGGTGCTCTCAGGCAAGGTTCTTCTGATTTCAAAAGCCCTTGCTCGCCGCGCCTACAGCCGACTGACAGTCGGCT
>CAZRXE010000179.1:0-2354 GCA_964603695.1 uncultured Heliomicrobium sp. | reverse complement strand
ACCCCGATCAACGCCATCCACAAATCGGTTCCGAAGTTTTGCGCGAAACCGGCTATCCCGAAGAGATCATCCGCGCCATTCTTTCGCACGCCGATTACACTGGCGTCGCGCGCGAAAGCCTGCTCGAGCACGTGCTGTTTGCCGCTGATGAACTGTGTGGATTCCTGACCGCCTGCGCGCTGGTTCGCCCGGACAAAAGCTTCGACACACTGGAACCGGCTTCGGTCAAAAAGCGGATGAAGGACAAAGCCTTCGCCCGCACGGTCAACCGCGATGATTTGTGGAAAGGCGCGGAAGAGCTGGGACTGAGTTTTGACGAGCATTGCGCATTCATCATTGCCGCGCTGCGAGAAATTCAAACCGAGCTGGGATTGAAATCAATTACAGCCGGCGCGCCCGATCAGTAAGGAACGGCTCGGAAATAGCTGTACGCTTACCTCGGTCAATTCAATCTTCCGTTTTATGTTTCAACCGTGTCGCTCGATCAAGGCTGTGGCTTGTGTGGTTGTCTGCCTGGATCAGAAACCATCGTTCGTCCTTGAAATAGGCAGCGCAACGACGAAGGTCGTGAACTGGCCGAGGGTACTTTCCGCCCATACGCTACCGCCTTGCACTTCGACCAGTTGTTTGACGATTGCCAGACCCAGCCCCGCGCCGCCGGTGGCGCGGGCGCGGGCGCTGTCCACGCGGTAGAACCGCTCGAAGATATTCGGCAAATGCTCCGGCGCAATGCCTTCGCCGGAATCGGTGACGCTGATTTCCACCTGCTCGCCAGCGACTTGCGCGCGAACCTCGATTCGTCCGCCGGCGGGCGTATGCGCCAGTGCGTTGGCGAGCAGGTTGCGCAAAATTTGTCCGCAGCGTTCGGCATCAGCGTGGAGCGCGGGCAAATCAGCAGGGATGGCGGTTTGCAACGCGACGCCTTTGCTCGCCGCCTGCGCGGAAAAGGCTCCGGCGGCTTGCTCGACAACGCCCGTCACCGGCAGCGGTTCGCACACAATGCGCAACTGCCCGGCTTCGGCCATCGCCAGTTCTTGCAAATCATCAACCAAATGCTTGAGCAGCAGGGCTTCTTCATGCAGCGATTGAAAGGCTCCAGCCGAGGGAGCGAGCAAGCCGTCCTGCAAGGCTTCGATCTGACAGCGCAGATTGGTGAGCGGCGTGCGCAATTCGTGGGCGACGTCGTTGACCAGGTTGCGACGCAATTGTTCGGTGCGCGCCAATCCATCGGCCATGACGTTGAAGGCGCGCGCCAGTTCGCCGATTTCATCGTTGCGCCGCACATTCACGCGCTGCGCCAGGTCGCCGCCAGTCATCCGCCGCACGGCGATGGTCAGGGTTTCAATCGGACCCAGGATGCGCCGAGAAAAAGCGAAGGTCGCCAGCAATGCCGCCACGCCGGCGAACAAGCCGGCCCACAACAGCGAGCGATTCACCGCGCCGACAAACAAGGCCTCGTGCGAAGAGCCGCCCGGCGGAAAAGGCACGACATACAAAGTGCCAATGGTTTCACCTTGCGCGGTTTCTATGACAACGTGCGGCGTATTCATTACAACGCCCCGCGCCGTACGTTGCTCCGCGTGCAGAACCACCCCGTAATGGATAAGGTGATTGGGGCCGACATCAACGCCGCGTTGCCCTGTGAACGGTGACGTGGCGGCCAGAATATGACGTTTACCGTCAACCAGTATCAACGCCTTGCCCGCGATGGCCCCGACCTGATCGAGCGTCGTTTGTACGCCGTCCCAGCCGCCGC
Organism: uncultured Heliomicrobium sp.; assembly: GCA_964603695.1. Classification (GTDB taxonomy): domain Bacteria; phylum Acidobacteriota; class Blastocatellia; order RBC074; family RBC074; genus RBC074. The sequence continues at coordinate 598 of CAZRXE010000179.1, read as the reverse complement.
GCTCCTGATAATGCCGCGCCAACGCGCTGCGATAGCGTTCCAGATCGGTTTCGGTTCCAGAAGCGATGTAACGTCCGAATTGATGTGTGGTGATACGGCTGGAAAACACCGCGACGGCGGCAATCGCCACCAGCGAAACCAATCCCGTCATCACCAGCAGCCGCAGCCGCAAACTATGTCGCAAGTTCTTCCTCCGCGAATTTATAGCCGACGCCGAACACTGTCACGATCAAAGAAGGCTGCCCGCGTGCCGGCTCGATCTTGCGTCGCAAATTCATGATATGCGCATCCACTGTACGATCCAGCCCGTCGTAATCCCAGCCCAATGCGTGCTCGACCAGCGCCTGGCGCGTAAAGACCTGCCCCGGTGACTGAATGAGTGTGGCGAGCAGCTTGAATTCAGTCGGCGTCAGTGTCACCGCTTGCCCACGCACCGACACCGTGCGGCGCTGCAAATCCACAATGAGTTCTTTGTTTTGTAAGTAGTCGGGCAAATGTTTTGAGGTAGAATGAGCAGCATGAGAACCCCGACCAAATTCGTCAAACCGCTCACCGAGGTGCAACAACTCCGCCTCAGGGAGAGTCACAAAAATGATTC
>CAZRXE010000178.1:0-4394 GCA_964603695.1 uncultured Heliomicrobium sp. | reverse complement strand
TGGGACCGTGCTATGAAAAACTTGTCATGCTCGCGCTCGACTCACTGTTGAAAGCCTTTTCAGGCCGGCTCGCATGCTTGCGCCGCGCAATGTGCCCCGTTATCCGCGCGACGTAAACATGCGAGCCGAAGCTGTAATTACCGATTAAATCCGACCCCCGTATCCTTTGCTCTAACCGGTAACTACATTCTCGTGAGGAGCTGCGCTCCAAACTTCGGTCAACTTTTCAAATTCAAACTATTAGGATTCGACCCGCGCACTTACCCCACACAATGTGCCCCGTTATCTGCGTGACGTAAGTGCGCGAATCGAAGATTGTAACTGCCGACCAAATCCGACCCCCGTATCCTTTTGCTTCAGCCAACAGTTACAAACTTGTCAAAACCTGATCTTCGCAAGCCGCTCGACTCAATCGGCGCGACAGTAAAGTTTCCGGTTCGCAGGCCACGTCACCCGATGTGCCCCGTTCTCCGAGTGACGGAGCCTGCGAACCGCAGTTGTGATTGGCAACCAAAATCCGACCCCCGTGTCTTTTTCAGCCGCCAATCACAAGACCTGAAGTCATCGGGCGCTTGCCCGTGACCTTCACTGCGTGCCGATTCGCAGTAACCGCGCCGCCCAAACGTGCCCCGTTTTTAAGAGCGACGCGGCCTGCGAACCGAAGATGTAGCCGACAACTCAAATCCGACCCCCGTGTTCTTCAAGCTGCCGACCACAAAATCGAGAGGAGCTTTCGGCTCCAGAATTGCTCGAACTTTTTAGTATTCGCGCTCAAGGTTCAAAGCCGTTAAGGCCGGCCCGCACACTTACGCCACGCAATGTGCCCCGTTTCTTACGTGACGTAAGCGTGCGAGCCGAAGCTGTAATTACCGATTAAATCCGACCCCCGTATCCTTTGCTCTAACCGGCAATTACATTCCCTTTGAAGAGCTGCGCTCCTTCAAACTTTATTGGAAGAAGCAGCCCCGCGCGTCTGAAAAGTCAGTGCGAAGAGTGAGGACATCGCCTCCGGCTCCGAGCAGCTTGAACTGCTTCTCCCTCTTTTAATTTCTTGTGATTTCTCGATTCCCGTTTGCTTCAAACAACTTCGGAAACTCGCTACCGTCTTTCGTTTCCGTCTCGTTACGCCAGACCATAGAGCAACGACCGTGCCATTAGAAAAAAGACTTCAAAAGAAATGCTAAGTATTGAAATAACAAGGGATATATTTTCAGATGCAGTTGAGGACAGAACCTGGGCCTATCTGCTGTCTTTAATCGTGGACAAGGTGGCTTTGACAATGTCCACGATAGATGACAACAACAGTTGACGGTAAACAGATCGGGACAGGGCTGGATTTGTTCGACCGAAAAATTGCTCCCAATTGAGGCGAGTCGCCGGCTGGAATATGATGTCCGCTCTCTTCCCGTAATGAAATCAGAAGTAGTCAAACAACGAATGACGACCAAATACAATTTCGATGTTCGCAAGACGAGGCTGCAAAACGGCCTCGTGATCGTTTCGGAGCGGATGCCCTACCTGCGCTCGGTCAGCTTCGGCATTTTCCTTAAGAGTGGTTCGCGCCAGGAAACCGCACAACAACACGGGCTGACCCACTTCATTGAACATGCGCTTTTCAAAGGAACCCGAAATCGTTCAGTCGCGCAGATTGCGGCGGAAGGCGATTCCCTGGGCGGGCACCTGGACGCTTTCACCGGGCGTGAAATGGTGGGTTATTGCAACAACGTGTTGGATGAACACCTGCCGCGTGCCTTCGATCTGTTGACGGATTTGGTGACCGCGCCAGCCTTCGACGCGGCGGAACTGGAAAAAGAGCGGAACGTCATCATTGAAGAAATCAAAATGGTCGAAGACACGCCGGACGACATCATCTTTGATTTGTTCTGCGAAAACTTTTACCCCGCGCATCCGCTCGGACGGACGATTCTGGGAACGGCCAAGACGCTTTCGGGATTCCAGAACGGCGTGGTTGAAAGCTACTACGATCAAATTTATCGCCCGGACAATTTCGTGCTGACGGCGGCTGGGAATTTTGAACACGACGAAATACTGACTTACGCGCAAAAGTATTTTGGGCATTTGACGCCGCGCCAATCGCCGCTCGAAACCACCACGCCGGAACCATCTGCGCCGATCACTCTGCGCCATAAAGCTGATTTGGAACAATCTCACGTAGTCATCGGCGTACCTTGCGTGTCGCTGGTCAGCGACGATTTTTATACTGCTAATCTGCTTTCGGTGATTCTGGGCGGCGGAATGAGTTCGCGTTTGTTCCAATCCATTCGCGAAGAACTCGGCCTGGCGTATTCGGTTTTGTCCAGCATCAACCCGTTCAAGGATTGCGGTTATCTGACGATTTACCTAGGCGCTTCGACAGAGCAACTGGAACCGGCCTTGAAAGCAACGATGGCTGAATTGCAGCGCATCAAGCAGGAACCGATTCCCGAAGCGGAGTTGCAATTGAACAAAGATCAATTGAAAGCCGCTGTCCGGTTGAATCTGGAATCGGCTTCGGCACGAATGGGCGCGTTGGCGGCAAATGAAATGAACTTTGGCCGCTACATTTCGCCGGACGAAGTGCTGGCCGACATTGAAGCCGTGACGGCGGGCGGCCTACACCGCATGGCCAACGAAATTTTCCAAACGGAAAAACTGTCCGTGACGGCGCTTGGCAATTTGAAGGGCTTTAAGTTGAAACGTTCGCAATTGGTTTGCTGAGTATATGCAAAAAGATTTTTTCAATCGGCTTTGGGCGCTGGTGCGGCTGCGCTACAAATTGATTTGGGCAGCCGGACGAACCAGCAACGGCAAACTGGCGATGTTGTTTGCGGTGTATTTGATCGGCGCATTGGGCGCGCTGTTTTTTGCGCTCGGCGGATTAGGAATGGGCGCGGCGCTGGGTTCGATTGAAGCGGAGAAGGCCACGTATTTTGCGCGCTGGATGTTGGCCGGACTGTTCGTCAATGGCGTCGGATTGAGTTTGCTGTTCGGAATGGGCCCGCGCGCGGCGTTTTCCGAAGCGGCGTTGCGGCGGTATCCGCTCAACGGACGCCAACGGTTTTTCGTCCGGCAGTTGGTTGGGATTCTTGATCCGATCTGGTTGCTGTTGATCGGCGCAACACTGGGACTGGCCGTCGGATTCATTTTGTTGGGTAACGGCTCGGTCTTCAGAACGCTGCTGACCATCTTTATTTTTATCGTCGCGAATTACCTGGCGACCATCGTGCTGCTGACGCTGGTTGGCATGGCTATGGAAACGCGCGGCGGTTCGGGAGTGCTGGGAACGCTGGTGTTGTTGCTGGTTTCTTTTGGACCGCTGACGGTCGCTTTGCTAGTAAAAACAAATGCCGCAGTGATTTGGAACACAATGGATTCCGTCTTGAAGTTCATGCCGCCGGGGGCGGCGGCGGACATTATCGTGGGCGAATCTTTTTTGCAGGCGATCAAAGGCTTGTTGGTGCTGTTGCTGTGGTGCTTCGGGTTGGTGCTGGTGTTGGCAAGGCTGGAAAGCCGCTCGCCAGCGGCTCGGACATCGAACGCAGGCGTCATCGTCTGGCGAGACTTTTACGACCATCTGGGCAATCTCTTCGGCAAAAGTTACGCGCCGCTGATCAGCAAATCGCTGCGCTACCATTTGCGTTGCAACATGGTTCGTTTCAGTTTGATTACCGCGCCGGTAATTGTGCTGGCGGGTAAATACCTGATGTCGCAACGGGGCGGAAAAGATTACTTTTTCATTTCGCTGGCGATGTTTTTCATTATGAGCAGCGCCACGGCGGCGGCGGTGATGCTGAATTCCTTCGGCTACGACGAAGCCGGAATTCGGCGATACGCCGTCTGGCCGATACGTTTTGTTGAAGCTTTGCGCGCAACCAATCTGGCTTCGCTGTTGTTGCGCGCGGTGGCGATTTTTGTTTCTTTCGCGTTGTGGCTGCTGTTTTACAGCGAAGGTCTGAATCCGACAAAGCTGGCAATCATGCTGTTGACGGCGCTGGCCGCGCTGTTCTTATACAACGCTGCGGGCTTTTGGACTTCGGTGTATTCGCCGAAGCGCATGGACTTCAACGCCATGTGGAACACGCGGCTTTCTTTTGGCGCAAATGTTGTGGTGATCGGCGGTGTGCTGGTTCCGTTCTGGGGTTTGATGATGCTGGGGCAGCGTTTCGGAGAAGCCGTGGTGTTGCGGTTTTGGTGGATGTTTCTGATGGTCTTCATCGTTTGCCTGACCTTGTATTTATGGTCGTTTTTTTCAATCGAAAAAACCTTAACGGCGCGCCGCGAAAAACTGCTCAATCTGATAGCCGGAGCGAATGACCAATAATTACCAACAATTACCAACAATCAATGCTTATGACTTTCTCCGTTGAAGCTCAACCCATCACGCCGGCATTCGG
>CAZRXE010000177.1:0-4204 GCA_964603695.1 uncultured Heliomicrobium sp. | reverse complement strand
GTAGGTGGTAGGTGGTAGGTCTCGCTACAACCTACCACCTGCCAACTATCACCTAATCTTCTTTCTGGGATTCAACGTAGTCTTCGTATTCGCTGGAAGACAGCAGTTTGTCGGTCTCACCTGCATTGGCGAGCTTGAGTTTAATCATCCAGCCGCCGCCGTAAGGCTCGCTGTTGACCAGTTCCGGCGCATCTCTGAGAGCAGTGTTGATTTCGATTACTTCGCCGGAAGCGGGCATGAAAAGCTCGCCGGTGGAAGTGGCCGATTCGATCTCGCCGAAGTGGTCATGGGCTCCGAATCGCTCGCCGACTCTCGGCAGCGTCACCTCGACCACTACGCCCAACTGTTCCTGGGCGAAATCGGAGATGCCCACTGTGCCCGTTTCGCCTTCAACGCGAATCCATTCGTGGTCTTTGGCGTAGTGCAAGTTGTCGGGGTATGTAGCCATCATCTACCTCTTATGCTTCTCCTGATTTGATGTATTCGTCGTATTGCTCCGCATTCATCAGCGATTTGAGATCGTCCTTGTTTGTCGGTCTGAATTTGACCAGCCAGCCTTCTTGGTGCGGATCATCGTTAAGCAACTCCGGATCATCCATCACGGATGTATTGATCTCGGCTACTTCGCCGGCAAGGGGAGTGTAAACCTCGGCGACGGCTTTGACCGATTCGATCGTGCCGATCTCGTCGCCGGCATTGAATGTTTTACCGGGTTCGGGCAATTCGACAAAAACTACGTCACCTAATTGGTGTTGAGCGAATTCAGTGATGCCGATGATGCAAAAATCGTCTTCAACGCGCACCCACTCGTGTTCTTTCGTGTAAAGGTAATCGTTGGGATACATTGGGCTTGTTCTCCAAAAAAATTAGGTTAATCGTGATGAGTTACGGAATTGTGCGGAAAAGATGAAAAAACGTTTCAGGCTTTGGTTCTCTTATAAAACGGCGTCGGCACAACCTGAGATTGCAACAAACGCCCGCGCACTTCGATTTCGATTGTTGTGCCGACAACAGCTTTTTCAATTGGCAAATACGCCAGGCCGATGTTCTTCTTCAAAAACGGCGCAGGGCTGCCGGATGTGACCTGACTGACTTGTTGGCCATCAACAAACACCGGATAACCATCGCGTGCAATGCCTTTGTCCGTGACTTCAAACCCGACCAGCTTGCGCATCAAGCCATTTTCTTTTTGTGCCGCCAGGATGTCGCGTCCTAGAAAATCGCCTTTGCCGAGTTTGCAAATCCAGCCCAGGTCGGCTTCCAGCACTGTCGTCGTGTCGTCAATTTCGTGCCCGTAAAGCGCCATTTTCGCTTCCAGCCGCAGCGTATTGCGCGAAGCCAGGCCGCATGGAATCAAACTCGCCGACTGTCCAGCTTCCAGAATTTTGTTCCAGATGCGTTCGGATTCGCTGGGATCGAAGTAGATTTCAACGCCGTCTTCGCCGGTGTAGCCGGTGCGAGAGATGATCGCCGGGACATCGTCCACGTGGCCGGTAGTGAACCAGTAATATTTGATCGCCGACAAATCCACATCAACCAGCGATTGCATGATTTCCAGAGCACGCGGGCCTTGAATGGCGAGTTGCGAATAGTTGGCGCTGAGATTGTTCACTTCAGCGTCAAAACTCGGCGCGTGCGATTTGATCCAGTCGAAATCCTTATCGGAATTGGAAGCGTTGACGCAAAGAAAGTAATGCTCCGGGCCGAAGCGGTGGACCAGAATGTCATCCACGAAAGTTCCCGCAGGCGTCATCAGGCCGGAGTATTGAATTTGTCCGTCAGAGAGTTTGGAGGCGTCGTTGCTGGTGAGGTGCTGCACCAGGGCGAGCGATTGCGGGCCTTTAATTTCGATTTCGCCCATGTGCGAAACATCGAAGATTCCGGCGGCGGTGCGAACGGCCAGATGTTCGGCAATGGTTCCCGCCGGATACTGAACCGGCATCTCCCAGCCGCCGAAATCCACCATTTTGCCGCCTTGTTTTTTGTGAACTTCGTTGAGCGCGGTCTTCTTCAATTGAGTGCTGGACACTTCGTCATGACCTCGATTTCATTAAGGTTTCAGGCGGAAAAGCTTGAATTGATAGGGACTTGAATCAGGCGCGGAACTTAGCACGCGGTTTACAAATCCGTCAACCGGCAGTGTTTTGGCGCAGGGCTTCAGCCACAGAGTGTGCAGAGGGCACAGAGAACACAGAGAAAACCCAGTGTTTGGCTCTGTGGCTTGAGGCTGAAAGTGATTCGGGAACAGGCGAAACTTTTTGCACCCGCCGCCCACTCACCCGTCGTTATGGCAAGTGAAACTCACAGTGAGACGCCGGCGAATCAATTGATCGAGAAGGAATTTTCAAACGTGGCGATGCAGCGGACCGAAACCCAATCGCAGCCGGAACAAGTTCTGGCGCGAGCGAAAACCGGGGACCAGACGGCGTTTGCCGAACTGGTGCGCGAGCATCAATCCATGGTTTACAGCTTGGCGCGTTACTTTTTGCGCGACGCCGCTATTGCTGAAGACCTGGCGCAGGAGGTCTTCATTCATCTGTACCAGAATCTGGCTTCCATTGAATCCGCCGCCCATTTGAAATTTTATCTGCGCAAAGTCACCAGTCACCGCTGCATTGATTATGCGCGGCGACAGAAATCGCAGGCCGCCAAGTCTTCGGTCAGCTTGGACGACGCGCCGGAGCCGGTGTCGGTCTTTGAAATGCCGGATTCAATGTTGCGCGGCACTCTGCGCCGCTTTGTTTCGACCTTGCCGGAAAAGCCCAGATTGGTGGTCACACTGCGGTATCAGGAAGACCTTGATCCGACAGAGATCGCACAGGTTCTGGACATGCCGATCAATACGGTCAAAAGCCATTTACGGCGCTCGCTGGCGATTTTGCGGGAGAAGGTTTCCCGCAGTTTAGGAGAAGTCCAAGTATGAACAACTCAAATCCGAACAGATTTGACGATGAGCTGAAACTGGCATTGCGGCGCGAGCAGCCCTCGCCGGATTTCACCGACCGAGTGATGACACGCATTGCCCAATTGCCCGCGCCCGAATCCAAAGGAGAAGGGGGGGAGGGGAGATGGAGAGAGTGGGGGCGGAAAGTCTTCGCTTTCTTTGAAGTCCCGAAACTCGGATGGGCAACGGCGGGCGCGCTGGCCGTTGTTTTGTTCGCCGCCGCGTTCGGCGTGATGCGTTACCGCGAACATCAAATCGAACTCCGGCGGCTGGCTTAAATCGCCGCCCAGGCCGAAGGCGAGCGCGCCAACGAGCTGGTGTTGCTGGCGATGCGCATCGCCAGCGCCAAGCTCAACCTTGCGCAAAAGAAAGTTCAAGAGACAAGTCAACGCGATGACGGCAATCAAGCCGGTCATCAGCAAAACTAAAAATCAACAACCCCCAAAACAAACAATTCACCTTTCGGAGGGAACACGAATGAAATCGAATATGCCTAAACTGATTCTGGCCGCCGCGTTGCTGACGCTTACCGTCACAGCCAACGCCTTTGCTCAAAATGCCCGCTTGCAGATCAACCATCTGGATAACCTTTTCCCCAAAGCCGTCGAAACGATTGATCTCAGCATTGACCGCACGCTGCTTCAAATCGCCTCGAAGTTTCTGGACAAGGGCCGCGCTAATGAAGCAGCCGTTCGCGAAATTCTCGGCGTGCTGAAAGGCGTTTACGTCAAAGGCGTCGAATTTGACAAAGAGGGCGAATTTAGCGAACAGGATGTGCAATTGGTTCGGCAGCAACTGGCAGTGCCCGGCTGGGAACGTATTGTCGGCGTGCGCAGCAAACGCGAAGGCGAAAATGTCGAAGTCTATTTGATGCTCAATAACGGCCTGATTGAAGGCATCGGTGTACTCATCACCGATCCGAAACAATTGATGGTCGTCAATGTCGTCGGGCCGATTGACCCGGAAAAGATCACCGAACTGCGCGGCAGTTTCGGCATTCCCACCGATTTCAATTTGGATTGGGGCGGATCAGGAGTTCGCCGGACTCAGAAAGGCCGGGCGCAAACGGAACGTCGCGATTCGAACAATTGAAAATGTGGGACAGGCTTCAGCCTGTCGGCATTGTAGACAGACTGAAGCCTGTTCCACGCCTGGAAGGAGGTAAAAGCAATGACTCGACTCAGAAAAATAACCCGGCAGTTGTTTGTGGCGGCGGCGATGATTGCGCTGTTGGCCGTGGGCGCGCAGTCGCAGAGCAAA
>CAZRXE010000176.1:0-5011 GCA_964603695.1 uncultured Heliomicrobium sp. | reverse complement strand
CTGACGCACGATTTCGGCGGAGGCAAAAAACTCGGCCTGTTTTTCCGCGCGGGCAACACGCCTTCGGTGTATTCCGAACTGCAATCTTTCAACGATCTGAGATCACGCGAATTGATCGGCGCGCAAATTGGCGAAGAGCGGCATTCGGGGCGAACGGCGGAAATTGGTCTGCGCTGGCGTGCCGCGTTGACGCGCAGGCTGTTTTACGGCGCGGAAACGCTGCTGTCATTCGAGCATTGGAGTGCTAATTACAATGTGCGCAGTTTGCAAAGCCAATACTCCTCAGCTTCCTTTTCCGTCGGAAGCGCTGCGCGCGGCGTGCTGGGCGGCGGGTTTGGCTACGCTCTGGGAAAAAACACCTTTCTTAATTTCGATCTGACCGCCGGGCGTTACCGCGAAAACGGTCACAGTCGTAATCCTGGCAGAGGCTTTGCCGGCCTCAATTTTAGAAACTCGCACTTTGTTGCGCTGCACGTCGGCGGACAAACGGATCTGTGGCGCAGTGGCTTCATCAGCGGCACGTTTCTCAGAGCCGCGCGTTGGGAGTCGCGTATAGGCATTTCCACCAATCCGTCCGGCAACCGCACGGAAATCGTTTCGCCGCCCTTTGTGCGCGATTCCAACAGCTTCGGATTGGGTTGGCGACTGCGCCCGAATGTGATCGCGCAATATCAGTTTTCCAGTAGTTACGGCAGCGCGCCTTTCAGCCATTCGCTGCTTTTCCGTTACACCTTCTCTCCGCCCGGCCAACATTGAAAGACCTTGCATTACCCAAATTTTTGCTTGCCGATGCCACGGCCTTGCGCCGCGGAGATTCACTTTGGCAGCTACAGCCCGCCGCGCCGTTTCCTTGATGCACGGCGCAAGGCCGCAGCATCAAGGACGCAACAATTTTAGGTAATGACAAGGTTGAAAGGTTCCGGGCAGGCGGCGAAGCGTCACGCACTCAGCCGGCCACAAGCGTCATTTTGCCGCCTTCCAATGGCGAAACACACGCCAAGCCCTGTGTTTAGGCCTCGGAATGAAGGTTGCCTTTTCCTGCGGCAGCGTGACCAGTCTGAAAAGGGGCGATCCGCCTTGATTCCTATTTCCGAACTTCAGGAGAAGCACTTATGACCTCGAAATTAAAACGCACTCACTCGTTCATCTTCGACAACCGCCGCTGGCAATTGGCCGGTTTAGCAATGTTGTTACTGTTGGCACTCACCTCGAACGGCCGTTCGCTTTTGTCTGAAAGCCAAGCAGCCTACATTACCGAAACCGGCGCTAACGACGCGCGCAGCCGTGTGGCGCAAACCTTCGGCCAACTGCCGCTGAGTTTTGAAGCCAACGCCGGGCAGGTGCAATCGGCGGCGAAGTTCATTGCACGCGGCCCCGGCTATCATTTTGCGTTGGCTGACAACGAAGCTTCCATCGTGCTGCAAAAGAGCGCGTGCCAATCCGCAATCCTGAAAATGAAACTGGCCGGCGCAAATCCTCACGCGCGATTGACTGGCCTGGAACCGCTGCCGGGCAAAAGTAATTACTTCATCGGCAACGATCCGCGCCGCTGGAAAACGGACGTCGCGCAGTACGCCCGTGTCAAACACGAAGCCGTCTATCCGGGCATTGATTTGATCTATTACGGTAATCAACAGGAATTGGAATATGACTTCATTGTGCAGCCGGGGGCGGATGCCGCAGCCATCCGCCTGAACTTCGATGGCGCGGAGCAAATCCGCGTGGCCGAAAACGGCGACCTTGCGCTGCGCGTTGCGGGCGGAGAAGTCCGCCAGAAAGCGCCAGTCATTTACCAGCGAATCAACGGCGAAAAACATTTTGTCAAAGGCCGCTACGCGCTGCTGGGACGCAAGCAGGCCGGCTTCAAAATCGAAACTCACGACCGGCGGCAGCCGCTGGTGATTGATCCGGTGTTGAGTTACGCCACGTATCTGGGCAGCAATTCGCAAACCACCTTCGGTAACATCGCGCTGGACGCAGCGGGAAACATTTTGCTGTGCGGCACAACGCTTTCGCTGGGACCTATGCAAGCCACGCCTGGCGCGTTTCAAACGCAGCCGAACGGTTTCGGAATGGATGGCTGCATCGTCAAATTGAATCCGGCGGGCACTGCCATTCTGTTTGCAACGTACCTGGGCGGCCCCGGCGGCGATGGCGAAACCGGTGTGGACTGGTGCAACGACGTGGCGGTGGACGCGGCTGGCAACATTTACGCGACGGGCGTCACAGGCTCAACCGCGTTTCCTATCAAGAATGGTTTTCAATCTGTGCTGCGCAGAGTGCCGGGTACGGCGGTGCAAAATGCTTTTGTCGCCAAGTTGAATTCGCAAGGCAGCCAGTTGCTTTATTCGACCTATTTCGCCGACGCGATTCACGGCAACCAAACGCGCGCCAATGCGCTGGCGCTGGTCGGATCGAAAGTTTATGTCACGGGCGAAACCAATCTGCTGGAAGACCCGACGCAGAACCTGCTGAAAAACGCTTACCTTTTGGTGGTAGACACTGACCAACAGGGAGCGGGTTCGCAAGTCTTCGTGCGCAATCTGCGCGGCGCTTGGGCCAAGGAAGTCGTCGTGGATGCTGCCGGCAAAGCCTATCTGGCCGGCCACGCCGACGCGGAATTTTCGGCCACGATTCCGCCGGTCGCCCAAACCGCCAACCGCATTTTCATCGCCAAGCTCGATCCTGATAAATCGCCGGCAAGCGCCATTGTTTATGCTGCTACGGTCGGCATTGATCCGGTCATTGATCCGGTCCACATTGCCTCCGGCATTCCCCCGATTGGCATCGGCGGTCTGGCTCTAGATGCAGGCGGAAACATTTTTGCCGCAGGCTCTCTACGAGGTGTCATCCCGACAACTCCAGATGCATTTCAGACTGGCTTTAATAGTGCGTCGTGCAGCTACTGCTCGGATAGCTTCGTGATGAAGTTCAATCCCGGCGGAATGCTGCTCTATTCGTCTTATTTGGGCGGAGAACGCAGCGATGATGTGGGCGATCTGCTGCTGACGGGCGCGGATCAAGTTCTGGTTGTGGGTGCAACCACCTCGAATAATTTTCCGGTCAGCGCTGATGCCATTCAGAAACAACTGAATGGTTCTCGAAATGCCTTTATTACCAAACTGGATGTGAGCCGCGCGGGCAATGCCGCGTTGCTCTTTTCCACCTACCTGGGAGGCGCGGGAAGTGATTCGGCAGGCGCGGCGACTCAAGACACGGCAGGCAATCTGTGGCTCATCGGCGGTGCGCAATCGCTGGACTTCCCTACCACCTCAAATGCTCTGCAAGCGACCAGAATGAATGCGGGCAACGGCTACCTCGCGAAGATCGGATTCGGTGCAACCATCGAGCCGCCGGTTTCCACCGCCGTCAACGTGTCTTCAGCCAGTTATGCTGGCGCGGTCTTGTCGCCGGAATCCATCGTCACGGCTTTCGGGAACAAACTTGCAAGTTCGGTGATGATCGCTTCCGGCGTATTGCCCACTGAACTGGCCGGAACCAAAGTGAAAGTGACAGACGGCGCGGGCGTCGAGCGGCTGGCCTCGCTGTTTTTCGTTTCGCCCACGCAGATCAATTATCTTATTCCGGCGGGAACGGCTCTTGGCGAAGCGACGATTACGATTAGCAGCGCGTCGGGTGACCTTTCGCGCGAAAAGCTGCGTATCGTCCACGTCACGCCGGGACTGTTTTCCGCAGACGCCAGTGGGCGGGGGCTGGCCGCCGCCGCCATCCTGCGCGTCAAGACCGACGGTCGGCAAAGCTTTGAACCAGTGGCGCAGTTCGATGCCGCACAAAGCCGTTTTGCGCCCGTGCCAGTGGATTTGGGCGCGGAAAGCGATCAGGTCTTTCTACTCTTGTTTGGCACGGGTCTCCGCCATCGCAGCAGTCTGAGTACCGTCGGCGTGAAGATCGGCGGCACGGACGCAACGGTCAGTTATGCCGGAGCGCAAAACGATTTCGCCGGACTGGATCAACTCAACGTGCTGTTGCCGCGCACACTGGCCGGGCGCGGCGAAACCGACATTTTGCTGACGGTGGACGGCAAATCCGCAAATCCGGTCAAACTCTGGATCAAGTAGCGAGGCTGATGTCCGGACAATGATGGAAAGACTTTCTTTCATTCGCTTAAATCGGAAATTACCAGCGACAGGATTCTCAGGATTTGTCTCAGGATTTTCAGGATGTCAGATGGTCTTGTTAATCCTGAAAAAAATCCTGGCAATCCTGTCAAAGCCGGGGTCTATTCATTCTCCGGATTTAGCCACAGTGGGCACCGCAGAACACGGAGAAAATCCAATATTTCGGTGATCTCCGTGGTCTCAGTGGCCGAAAATGAATAGACCCTGTGTCAAAGCGATAGCTTCGGTCGTTCCCAAAAATAATGCTGCCGGAGCAGGGAAGTAATCCCCCCGCTGCGGCAGCATTGTTTACGTCACAAGTTCGCGCAAGCGGCCATGCTTACGGCGCGAAGTAACCCGACGCATCCAGGATCAATTCCGTCGTGAATTGCGTCAGGATTTTGAACGTCCCGTCAACCGGACTCAGCCCGACAAAGTAATGCCGGTTGTAACCCGCAGCCGCCGGCGTCGGATAGTTCGACGTGGCGACCAGAGGCGCGTTCGTCAGATTGCCTGGGAACAGCGTCAGGAAGCCTGCGCCCGGCGTGCTCACCACTGAAACGTTGCCGACCACTGCCTGCGCCGACGCCGGCAGCCCGCAAAAGCCTGCTGCCTGCTGCGTATGCGTCGCCGCGTTCAGATTGCCTTGAATCGGCGCGTTTGTTCGCGTGCAGCCAACCAGCGGAGGGCCGCCGGGCCGCGTTTCCAGCAAGCGTACAGGTACGGGCAAGGGATTGAACAGCAAGCCCACACCGTTCGCGTCCACTGCTTCCTCGCTGTAATAGCCCAGGATGTCCACCACCAGATGCGTCGTTCGCAAGGTGTAAATCTTGAACTTGCCGTCCGCGCCGAGTTTCACTGAAAACGGCCCGTTGATGACATCGCCGCCGACA
>CAZRXE010000175.1:0-9545 GCA_964603695.1 uncultured Heliomicrobium sp. | reverse complement strand
TCTTTTCGGCGCGCACGCCCATACGATCCAGCAAGGTCAAATACAGATTCGTCATCGGCGTGCCTTTCGGAAACACCAGATGGCGACCGGGCTGAAGGTCTGCGTCCTGACCGTTCGCGCCGCGTCCGGCCAGAATGATCGGCAGGTCTTCGTGATTGTGTTTGTTGCCGTCGCAAATGGACGCGCCATACAAAATCATCGAATGATCCAGCAGACTGCCGTCGCCGTCTTTCGTCTCTTTCAGCTTCTTCAGGTATTTGGCCACCAAATCAACGTGGTAAGTGTTGATTTGTGCGACCTTTTCGATCCAGTCGGCGTTGTTGCGGTGATGCGTCAGCGGATGGTGCGGGTCGTTGATGCCGATTTCGGGATACACGCGCATGCTGCCTTCGCGGGCGAACATCAGCGTGGAAATGCGCGTCAGGTCGGCCTGAAACGCCAGCAACTGAATGTCGCACATCAGGCCGACATATTCGCTGAAGTGAATGGGAATGCCGGCGGGCTTTTCGATTTTGGGCGTGAAAGCGCGCTCGTCTTTTTCGGCCTTTTCAATGCGCGTCTCGATTTCGCGAACAGCGAAGAGGTATTCGTCCATTTTGCGGCGGTCGCTTGTGCCAAGATTGCCGGTCAGCTTTTTGGTGTCTTCGCGAACGAGATCGAGAATGCTTTTGCGATAGCCTGCACGGCGCGCGCGAACTTCCGGCGACAAACTCAAGTCAGCCGTGCCGAACAAACGTTCAAAGGCCATTCGCGGATTGACTTCGGGCGGATTGGGCGTGGTTGGCGTACGCCAGGAAATGCTGTTGGTGTAAGCGCAACTGTAACCGGAATCGCAATTGCCGACGGTGCGCGAATCCTCGCAGCCGAGTTCCAGCGAAGCGAACCGCGTTTGCGAAGCCAGCGCCTGTGCGCCGACTTGATCCGCCGAAATGCCTGCTTGAATGTCCGCGCCGGCGGTTTTTTTGCAATGCACGCCGGACAAAAACGAAGCGCCCGCGCGTCCGTGGTCGCCTGGGCCGTCGCCGAGCGCGTTGCCGTTGTGATCGTCAAGACCGGACAGAACGAGAATGTCTTCGCGCAACGGTTCCAAAGGTTTCAGCAATCGGGAGAATTCAAAATCTTTGCCCGTGCCTTTGGGGCGCCACCAGTCAATATTGACCACGCCGTTTGGCACATACAACACAGCCCAGCGCACAGGCGCTTTCGGCGCAGCAGACAAGGCAGGAGTCATGGCGTCCAGCATCGGCAGCGCCACGGCAGCGCCGACGCCTTTCAGAAAAGTTCTTCTGGGCAAATGTTTACGAGTGACAATCATTGTGCTCTTTCTCCTCTTCGATTTTGAAACGGCAGGCTGCTGGCAATTTCCAGCGCCAGAGTGGAAAAACGGTAATCTTTTGCGGCTACCTGTCTGGCAATTCGTTTGACGGTCGGTTTGTCGTAACGCTCCAAGCCGCGCCCCAGCGCATAAGTCATCAGCTTTTCGGTCAGGCATTCGGCGAAAGCCAGACTATCGGCTTTGACGATGGTTTTCAGGTCGTTCGGCCCGTTGAAGGTTCTTCCGTCCGGCAACACGCCGGCGGAATCCACCGGAAACTTTCCGTCTTTCGTTCGCCACGCGCCGATGGCGTTGAAGTTTTCCAGCCCGAAGCCCAGCGGATCCATTCGCGAATGACAGGCCGCGCATGTCGGATTGGTGCGATGTTGTTCCAACTGTTGTCGCAATGAAGCCGCCGTGCCGATTTTCGCATCGTCCAGAGTCGGCACGCCGGGAGGCGGCGCGGGAGGTGGCGCGTTCAGAATGTTTTCCAAAATCCATTTGCCGCGCAGCACGGGCGAAGTCCGCGTTGAATACGACGAAACGGTCAACACACTGGCTTGCGTCAGAATGCCGCCGCGCTGCGTTTCCGGCGCAAGCGTCACTTTGCGAAACTCCGGGCCGGCGACGCCGGGAATGTTGTAGAACTTGGCCAGCCGTTCGTTCAGGAAGCTGTAATTGCCGTCAATGAAATCCAAAATGCTGCGGTCTTCGCGGATGATGGCGGCGAAAAACAATTCGGTTTCCTGCCGCATCGAACGATTCAGGTATTCGTCGAATTCGCCGAAGCGCTGCCGGTCGGGTTTGACCGATTCCAGTTTGCGCAGTTCCAGCCATTGCCCGCCGAAATTTTCCACCAACGCTTTGGCCTTGTCGCTTTTCAGCATTCGCTGAACCTGCGCGGAGAGAACTTCTGGCTTGCGCAAAGTGTTTTGTTCAGCCGCCTGGAACAACTCTTCATCCGGCATGCTCGACCACAAGAAGTAAGACAGCCGTGAAGCGAGTTCGTGAGGGTTGAGTTGGTAATAGCCGTCGGTTGACGCCGTTTTGCGATCTTGTTCAATCCGAAACAGAAAGTGCGGCGAGACCAGCATGGCTTGAATCGCCTGCACCAAGCCTTCTTCAAACGAATCGCCTTGTCGTTGCGCCATAGCGATCAAGCCGGTCAGCTTGCCGGTTTCTTCCGGCGTCACCGGGCGGCGATAGGCGCGGCGCGCTAGGTTTGTAACGATCTTGCGTTCGCAATCCTGCGCGATTTTGGTGCCCGGCTGTCCGCAGACAAAAACCTTTTTTACGCTTTCCGGCGCAGGTCCTTTGGCTTGGTTGTAAGGACCGCCGATTTCCAGCGAACTGACGCGGGCGTCATTGGCGGGGATGTTTTGCGAAACGGCGCGGGCTTCTTCAAAGCGTTTTTTGGCGGCGGCTAGGCGCTCCGGCGGCAGATCGGCGCGCGGTTTGAATTCGGGTGTGGGCGGCGGTGTTCGCTTGGATGGATTCGGGCCGTTGTAACGCTGTGGCAAACCTTCATAAAGTTTCTGCAACGTGGCCGACACCAGATGTTCGCCCGCCGGAGCCTGCGCGCGAATTTCCGCCACTTGCCCGCCCAGCGCCTGCCTGTCGGCTTCAAACGAAGCCAGATGTTCCGGGTCGAAGCTCAGCGATTTCACGAGTTGCCCGTCAATCCAGATAGCCAGTGAAAGCGGTTCGGACGCCGAGGGACGGTTGCCATTCAAAAACAAACGGAAGTTGTATTCGCTCGCGACCGGAAAACGATGAGCGACGTGCAGTGAGTTCGGCAGGCTCAGTCCGGTTTCGTCATATTCCGTCAAAGGCTTCGGGCTGGGAACGACTCTGCGGTTTTCGGGGCGGAATCTTGCCAGCGTGGGTTTCACTTGTTCTGCGCCGAAAATCGCCGTGCGCGCGATTTTTTCCGCCGCCGTCAAATACTTTTCCATCAGCACGGGCGACAGCGACAGCACGTCGCCGATGTTGTCGAAACCGTAGCCGGAATCGTCCTGCGGGAAATCGTCCGCCGGATTGAAATCCACGCCGAGCAAATCGCGCACGGTGTTGTTGTATTCGGCGCGATTCAACCGCCGCGCCGTCACGCGACCAGGATCGGGTTTGATTGCGCGATCCGCCCGCGCGAATTCGGCTTCGAGCCAGGCGATGACGGCTTTCAATTGGGTTTCGTCCGGACGCGGAAAACCTTTCGGCGGCATCTCGCCGGTCTTCAACTTCAGTAGCACGGTTTCCCATTGCTCGCGATGTTCGGCAATGGCGGCGACGGTTTTATAACTTTCCAGATTCAGTTCGCCGGAAGCGCGTTTGGCGTTGTGGCAGGCATAACAGTTTTCGGCCAAAAAGGGTTGGAAGGATTTTTCAAAGCTGCCGGGTTTTTGCGCTTGCTGTGTCGCGGGACTGACCGCGAACCAAAGCAATGGCAACAACACGATTAACAACCGCCACGAATTCTTTCTTTTCATGTAGTTCATCGCCAACTCACGGAAAATTGCGTAATCAAGGATTTGGATACCGGTCTCAAAGACGGGTGCTGCGGAAAGCAGGTTACAAACTCCGTTGGTCAAACCAAGATGGCCAACGAGGGCATAATGCCTGAATTTCGGGCGAGGAAACAACCAAAGCGGGCGGGATTTCTGAGGCAGCGAATTAAAAAACGTTGGAGTGCGACGGCGATAGCGCCGCACTCCAAGAACAGCCGTATTTTATTGCACGCCCATCAAACTATTTGGCCCGTTTGGCGGTAAATTCCACGGGCGGACGGTCGCCGCCGGGGCCGCCTTCAAATTTACGGGTGAATTTGATTTCGTCGCCGGAGAGCTTTCCGGTGTAAACCATCTTGATGGTGTTGCCGTTGAATTCACGAACGACGTTAAAGGAAATATTGTCGCCGCTGACTTTGCCGTCCGAAATGGCGGTGTCGCCTTGACGACCGGAAATGCTTCCGGTGAGCTTATCGCCTTCGGCTTTCAGTGTGATGGTTGTTTCCTGGGTTTGCCCTTCGCGTCCGGGGACTTGGGCGACCCATTTGCCACTGGGATCGGCGGCCAACGCCAGCGTCAAGGCCGCAAACACAAAGCAGACTGACAGAAACGCAATTCTTTTCATGGAACTATTCTCCTGTTCAATGTTCTCCAAATGGAGGGGATTGGATTGGCAGGGTTTGAGAAGAGGGATCGCCCCAAACTTTCTGCCCTGGACACCAAGACGCCGTTTGCCCGGCAGCCGTCACGAAAAACTGCCGCGCGTCCAATTCGCTGACACGCGGCAGTTTTATAAAGCGGTCTAGGCCAGTGCGTCTTTGCAATACTGGAAGCACTTGCGGACTTCGGCCACGGCGTCATCGCCGCGATATTCGAATTCGATGTTCGCAGGAATATCCCATTTCTTGGTTTTCAACAATTGCAGCACGGGTTTGATCGGCGTATCGCCTTCGCCCCAGGGAGTGTTCGGACCGTTGTCTTTTTTGCGGTCTTTGAGGTGCAGATTGGTGATGCGGGCATGGTGTTTTTCAATGTAATCAATCGGATCGAAGCCGGCGGCGAAGAAATGCCCGATGTCCAGATTGACCGCGAAGTATTTCGACATGGCCATCGCCTTTTCAAAGCTTTCCGGTTTGGCGAATTCATTCGGGTCGGTCAGATTGGAATGCCCGTGCATGGCGACGGTGATTTTATATTTGTTGGCGAAGGGTGCCACGCGCTGCGCCGCTTTGACCGTGGAAGACGCCGTGATGATCTTCACGCCGAGGGCGTCAGCCATGTGGAAACCGCGATCAATCTCTTCGTCGGTGAAACTGTCATTGAAGCTGTAGTTGTACGCCTGAAGCTTGATGCCCGCCGCATCGAATTTCTTGCGAATGCCTTTGAAATAATCCAGCGGTGTTTCCAATCGCCATTTGCGGGTTTGAGCGCGAGCTTCTTCCTGACGTTTGCGCATTTCCTCGCGGGCTTCGGGCGTCATCGGTGGGCGTCCGCCCTGACCTGGAGGCCCTGGAGGCCCTGGAGGTCCTTGCGGAGGCCGTCCGCCGCCCGGCCCCATTTGCGGACGCGGTTCGACGTGGCCGGAAAACAATTCGCATTCGCCGATGCCTATGTCCGCCATCGCCTTGATCGCCTCATCCAGCGACATCGTGCGAAAGCTGTAAGACTGCACGCCGATGCGCACGCCACGAACTTTTGGGTTGATCTGCGCCATCGCCACTGACAACGGCAAGCCGGCCAGCGCAATCATTCCGAAATCTCTTCTTGAAATCATAAATTCGTTCCTCTCGGTTTTTAATGAGTGCTGCGTTATTTCGTTTTCCCGTCGCTGATGCAGAACAGATGCGTTTTGCTGCGCAGGAACATTTCGCCTTCGACCACGACGGGCGAGGCAATGAACGTTTGATCGGTCAGCGTGTTGGCGGCCAGGACTTCGTATTTCTCACCCATTTTGATGACATTGACGACACCGTTTTCGCTGGCGGTATAAAGCTTGCCGTCCGCGCCCACGGGCGAAGCTTTGAAGCTGTCGGCTTGCGGCAGGCGTTGCTGATGGTAGTAAGGCTCGCCGGTCGTCGCGTTGAAGCAACTGAGCAGGCCGTTGTCGGTCAGCGTATAAAACTTGTTGTCGTGCAACACGGGCGAAGGCGTGTAAGACAATCCGCGCGTCTGGCTCCACAATACAGAATCCGTGCCGGTCAAATCGCCTTCCTTGCCCAGTCGAATGGCCATTAACTTCGGATCGCGGAAGCCGCTCATCACCAGCACAGTGTCGTTGTGCTGAACCGGTTGCGGGATGACGTTTGCGCCCAATCCGGCGCATTCCCAAATCAATTTGCCGGTTTCCGGTTCGTAGGCGCGGACTTTATTCGTGGCACTGACCAGCACCTGTTTTTTGCCTTTGTGATCCACGATCAGCGGCGTTGACCAGGAACTTTGCTCATTGCGCGGTGCGCGCCAGACTTCTTTGCCCGTGCGTTTGTCCAGCGCCACGACAAACGAACCGCCTTCGTGATCGTAAGGATGAATGAGCAAATCGCCGTGTAGCGCGGGCGCAGTGCCTTCGCCGAACTGCAAGCGCATCCGCAGTTGCACGCCGAGGTCTTTTTCCCAAATCAGCTTGCCGTCCAGGTCGTAACAATAAATCCCGCGCGAACCGAACGAAGCATAAAGATATTTGCCGTCGGTCAACGGCGCGTTGGAAGCGAAGCTGCCGTATTGCCGGTGATAGCCTTCGTGCGGCGTGGCGATTTTGGCTGTGCGCTCCCAAAGTGTTTTGCCGGTTTTGCGGTCAAGCGCCATGACGATGAATTTGTGTTCTTCGCCCGCACCCGAACCGCCGCCGGGACCGCCGCCGCGTCTTCCGCCAGGCGGGCCGCCTGCGCCAGGCGGGCCTTGCGGCGGTGTTGGCGGTTGATTATCGGTCGCCGGCGGCGCAGAGGTTTTGCCGGTCGGCAGGGCGTTGGTCAGAAACATCTTGTCGCCCCAAACGACCGGCGTTGAAAAGCCGCGTCCCGGCAACGCGATTTTCCATTTGATGTTTTTGGTGTCGCTGAATTCCGTAGGCGCGCCGGAGCGCGCCATGCCGGTGAAAAACGGCCCGCGCCATTGCGGCCAGTGCGCCGGATCGGCGACGGAAGTTTTCGGGGAAGAACTGGCGACAAAAGCACCGGCAAAAATCATCATTGAAACCGCGCCGGCAAAGACAATCCATCGTTTCATAGTTTTTGGTTTTCTCCTCAATTCCCAGGGGTTAGTGCGGATGCTGTTGGTAATGCTGGCGCAGCAAGTCCTTGCCGTAATCATTTCCGTTCGGTGTGCGGACGAGCGTGTGAATGTGTTCAGGATTCGGCGCGCGCGATGCGCCGGGCAGATTGCGCAAACCGGCGGGCGATTGATGATCGAATTCGATCATCACCACCGGGCTGTGAATGCGGTAATAAAACACGCTGCCGGTTTCAGTCCCGCCGATCCAGGCAAACCAGGTGTTGTCCAGATGCTTGCGGACTTCGCTCATTTTCACTTTGGCGTGGCCATCGTTCATGTTGCCTATGTATTCGGCAATCAGCGCCACGAGTTGTTCTTTTTGTTTGGCGTTCAACTCGGCGGCTTTCACGCCGGCGTAATCCAGCACGAAATTGTCTTTGAAAGCTTCGCCCAGATTGTTGTTGCCGGTTTTGGAAACGGAGAGGATCGCTTTTTTGCGCTGGGCTTCGGTCAGGGCGTTAATCATCGCCAGCCCTTTGGATTGTTCAACCTGCAACACCTGCGTGCCTTTGTATTTTCCGGCGTGGGCGATGACCGGTTCGGAGCCGAAAAAGGCCGGCGTCATCACCACCTGATCGCCCAGTACAAAGTAATTGACGATGCAGTGGTGCCCGTCCAATTGCCAGCCCCAGGGTTCTTTGGCCGAAGGTTCGCCCATCACCGTCAGGTAATACCGGCCTTCGCCGTATTCTTCAAAATTGTTGTTGGTCAGTTCGCCGAGCGTGTGGTTGAGCTTCATAATGTCCTGGCTCAGCTTCAAGCCTTTGGCGCTCAAGCCCGCGCGCAACAAATTCAAGGCGGCGGCGCGTTGAGCATCGGTCATGTCTTTGAAGCCTGTTCCCTGCCGGATGTAAAAATGCTGGTTCATCCATTTGCGCCATTCCGAATCGTTCACGTCAAACAAGGTCGCGGCTCGCTGTTGCGCCGTCAGCGAAGCCAGAAACGCGGCGGCGGCTTTACGAACGGGTTCGGTGGAAACGCCGGTCGAGCGAACTGGAAACAGTCCCGGAATGAGATTGCCGTCCGTGGTGATGCCTTTGTAAGGCTCGGCCAGGCCTTTTTCCTCCGACGATTTCGACATCGCGCGGAAGCGGTCCTGGGTGTTTTGCGGCGGCGGCTGTGATGGTTGCTGCGAAAAGGTTTTCGCCCAATAACCCCAACCCGCGATGAGCAGGAACAGACCTGCCAGCGGAACGGAGCCGATTTTGAGCATCAGCTTACAGCGTTCGATTGCTCGAAGTGCTTTCATTTGAATTCTCCTGTACGGAAGATTTTGCGAAATGATGGAATCCGTATCGGCCAACTTGCAGCCAAAGTCAATTATAGAGACGCCGCCGGGCAAAGTTGGGTTACAGCGCAGACAGGCTTTCCAGCGCGGCACGGGTTTTCACGCGGCGGTTTCGTCCAGTCTGCCGATGCGCGTGAATGGCGGCGTGCTAAACACTGGTGTTACTTGCTTTCACCCGCGATTATCTGACGTGGTTCATCATTGAGTTTTCCGGCAGTGTCAGGAAGGAAGGCGCGTTGAGCCTTGGGAATCGCCGGATCGCAAAACTGACAAAAACCATCAATGCCCGGCGGGTTGTCGGGGTTGTTTGGATCGGAAGACACGATCTCATGTTTACCTTGCGGACACTTTTTGACGATCCGACACCCGCAAGAACAGGATTTCATCTTACGGTATCTGGTCGGCGAGGATTGTTTGATGGCGATGAACTTTTGCTCTTCGGGGCAGAGATAGAAGATGGTTGTTGGACGTTTGCTTCGAATCCAGGCATCAATCGCGGAAATCAGAAAGGTGGCTGTCATTCCAGCCAGTGGAGTCGCCGACCAGGGAACCACGGAAAGCCCGCCGGCCAGTTTTATCCCTGCGATGACGGTTGTCGTCAAGATCAGTAAATTGGTGCGTCTGCCAAGAGCCTTTCTAAACTCATCGTCCTTGAGGACTGACTCAGCGATGGTTTGAGTGATTTCTTTAGGCTGAAATTCTTTCGGCGAGGAATCGTTGTTGTCAGGCATGGCCTAGCCATCCGTGAAAGTCCTGCTACTTTGATTCAAATCCCTTGCTTACCATAGCCTTTTTGAGCGAGGAAAATTTGCTGAGATACGCCAATGTCCACATTCCAAGAATTCCAAAGCAGAATGTTCCAAGAGCAATTACCGATTCTTGACTAGTCAAGAGTTGTAGAACGGCAAAACTGACAAGGCCGGAAATGAGTAAAAAAACAGAAGGCTGAAAATCAACAATAAACTTGGCGTGCTGCTGCTTAATCAGCCTTGCGCGATGACGCCGAATTCCGCGTTCACGATTCGACACATACCCCGCCACCACGCTGCGAGAAAACTGCATCATCCATTTTTCGGAAATCGCGTCTCCGGTAGGCTGCATATCGCCTAATGCTTTCATCAGTGCTGCCCGTGCCAAGTCCGCGCTTTCTTCCGGTGGAATACCGGCGTGT
>CAZRXE010000174.1:0-3793 GCA_964603695.1 uncultured Heliomicrobium sp. | reverse complement strand
GCTGGCTTCGGCGAACCTCTACCAATTCAGTGTTCCAGCCGTTGGCTTCCGTTTTGACGGCGTCGAGCGCGGCCAGCAGGTTTTCATCCACGCAGGGAATTCGCAAAACCGCCAGCCAGCCGCCGGGTTTCAGAATGCGTTGAAACTCGGCTTTCGTCGCTTCGGGCGGAAACCAGTGAATGGCGCGTCCGACGGCGATCAAATCCACGGAAGCCGGCGACAACGTGGTCGCGTCCGAACGCCCGTCAACAAAAGTCAACGTCGGCTCTACTGGCGCGGCTGCGCGCATTTCGGCGTTAGGTTCGACAGCCAGTACTCGCCCAACGCGGCCAAGAAAGTGCTCGCTGAGCATTCCAGTACCCGCGCCGATGTCCGCCACCACGGATGCCGCGTTCAGTTGCGCGGCTTGCGCAATGTACTCAATCGCAACCGGCGCATAATTCCAGCGATGCGCGGCGTAACCAGCGGCTTTGCCGGAAAAGTTTTGAACTGTTGCGGGCGTACTCATTTTTTCAGCGTGTTGAGAAAACCGGAAGTTTCCAGTTCGCGCAGCAAACTCAGGTCTAACAGGTCTTCGGCTTTCAGCTTTGCGGCGTTTGGATTGTCCTCCGCCAACGCTTTGATTTCGGCGGCCAGCCCTGGCAGCGTTGGCGTGGGAACGTCCACCAGATTGTTGCGCACCAATTGTTCGTAACCTTCGGCCAGCACAGCGGCGTCGGCCTGCCGATCCAGCTTCATGTATTTCGCCATCACTTCGTAAGCGCCTTCACGATCCTGTTTCAGCCGGGCAATGGCTGCGGTCAGGGATTTCATCAGGTTTAGCGCGGCGGGACGATTTTCGCGAATGAAACGTCGCGTGGTGGCAATGCTGCCCGACGGATACGGCACATTGATGGAAGGCAGCGCCAGCAATTCACGGTAGCCTTTTTCGCGCGCCTTTGCGGTTTCGGGCACACTGACCAGAGTGCCGGCAATCTGCCCGCTTTCCATCGCCGCCAGCCGTTCGCTTTGCGAACCGATCATCAACAAAGTCACGTCCTTTTTCGGGATTAACTGCAAATGTTCCAATGCGGCGCGCATGGCGCTGTCCGAACCGCTGCCGGGCTGACTGATGGCAACGGCTTTGCCGCGCAAATCTGCGGCGGACTGAATTTCAGGCCGCACCATCAACGAATACAAATGCGTGTTATACAGGCCCCCGATCAACACCACGTCTTCGCCCGCCGCCGCCGCGTGAATCGCGGACGCGCCCGCCACCTGACAAACCTGCACTTCGCCCGCAATCAACGCCGCCGCCGCTTTCGCGCCTCGGCTGATTTGCGTCAATTCAACGTCCAAGCCGTATTCGGCAAAGATGCCTTTCTCTTTGGCGTACTGCGCCACCAACTGCGTGCCGGAGACGAAGGCGTAACAAAGCTTGATCTTCGATGTGGAGGAACCGTCAGGTTTGGGCGACCGACAGGCTGCGCCAAACAGGGCTAGACTGAGGACAATTAACCAGGTGCGTGTGTATGCGTTCATCTTATTTGAGGTTTGTGCAAATTAGCCTGGGAGCGCAGTCTTTCTAGGCTGTTGGTCTGAGGAGCGAACCTCTCTGGAAAAGTAGAGGTTGCACCTGCCACGGCCCGCAGCCTGGAAGGGCTGCGCTCACAGGATTAAATCAAGTGGACGCGGAATGCGCCGGACGCCAGGCATTAAAACGCGATTCCAGCAGACCGATCAGTGTCGTCAACGTCCAGCCGAATCCGGCCAGCAAGATGACGCCGACGAAAACCTTGTCCGTCTGAAAGGTTGCGCCGGCCACGCTCATCATGTGGCCGACGCCGGCATTGGCGGCGACCAGTTCGCCGACGATTACGCCGACCAGCGCGCGGCCAATCGCCAGTTTCGTGCCGGCCACCAAAAACGGCAGCGAACTCGGCATGGCGACGGTGGCGAACAGTTGCCAATCATTTGCGCCGAAAGCGCGGGCACAACGCACCAGTGTTTCGTCCAGCGAACGCAAACCGGCGCTGATGTTGATCAGGATCGGAAAGACCGCGCCCAGAAAAACCACAGCGATTTTGGATTGCATGCCGATGCCCAGCCACAAAATCAGCAGCGGCACGAAAGCCACGCGCGGCGTGGCGTAAAGAGCCGTCAGCATCGGATCGAACATCGCGCGCAAACGTCCGTACCAGCCCAGCAACACGCCCGCAGGCGCGCCGACCAGCAAGGCCAGTGCAAAGCCCGCGCTGAATTCCATCAGGCTGACGCGGATGTCGTTCCAGAATCCATTGGCGAAGAGCCATTGCGCCGCGCGCCAGATACGGCTCGGCGAACTGATGAACAGCGGTTTGATCCAGCCAGTCCACGCCAGCAACTCCCAGCCGATCAAAAACGCTAGCAAGGTTCCGACGCCGAGAAACAGGTCTTCATACTTTCGATTCACCATCGGCTGACTCTCGCCTCCTCGTGGATCGTTTGGCTGAACTGTTCGCCGGACGAAAGCAGTCCGTGAATGTAATCTTCCAGTTCGATGAAATACGGCAACCGCCGACAACGCGGCGGGCGCGGACGTGGCAAGTCAACCGGCACTTCGGTCAGGATGCGTCCGGGACGTTCGGCCATCACCAGCACGCGGTCGGCTAAGAAAATAGCTTCGTTGATTTGGTGCGTGACGAACAACGCCGTCGGTTGGTCGCGCAACCACAAACGTTCCAATTCGGTTTGCATGTTTTCGCGGGTTTGCGCATCAAGCGCGGCCAGCGGTTCATCAAACAGCAGCAAGGCCGGTTCAATCGCCAATGCCCGCGCCAGATTGACGCGCTGTTGCATGCCGCCGGAAAGTTCGCGCGGATAACACGCTTCAAAATCGCGCAGGCCGACCAGTTCGATAAACGGCAGCGCCCGCCGTTGAGCGTCCGCGCGCCGGACACCTTGCAGTTCCAAACCGTAACCGACGTTGCCCAACACAGTCCGCCACGGCAACAGCGCAGGCGATTGAAAAACCATCGCGCGATCCGCGCCGGGGCCTTGAATCGGTTCGCCATTCAGCAACAATTCGCCGGCGGTGAGCGGCAACAATCCGGCAACGACATTGAGCAACGAAGTCTTACCGCAACCGCTCGGCCCGACCAGCGCAATGAATTCGCCGCGTTCGACGGTGAAGGTCAGACCGTCCAGCGCCAACAGCGTTTGCCGCGTGCGCTGGATTTCGTAACTGACGGACAGATTTTTCGCTTCCAGACTGACCAGATCGAGTCCTCCAAACCAGAATCAAACACAAAGGGACAAAGGCTTCCAATCAATAAAACTCCTTGATCCTTTGGCAAGTTTTATGAGTCTTGAAAAGCAAAGAACAGTCTTCTTTCATTTTCCATATACCAGTTGGAATTTTTCATTTGTCATTGGTTGACGAGTTGCCGATGAGCGATTGAAGCCAATGACCAATTCCAAATTTCATATCGCAAATGGAAAATAAGTGGCGAACTGTTATCCGGGAAATGAAACTTGCCGATCCGTTGTTCCTTTGTGTTGGAAATTCCGACCTCATTTATTCAACTCTTAAAACGAGATGCGCAGCGCCGCCTGCAATTGTCTGCCGGGCGTGCCGGTGCTGGTGATTTGTCCTGCCGTGGCGTTGCGTTCGGTGGCGCTGTTGAAAATCGTCAGATTGCCCACCGTCGGCAAAGCGAAATTCGCGCGGTTGAACAGATTGAAACTCTCCAGGCGAAGCTGCACCGAACGGGTTTGATCCGCGTTGAGGAAAAACTTCTTGGCCAGCGAAGCGTCGAAGGTAAACAGTCCCGGC
>CAZRXE010000173.1:0-7615 GCA_964603695.1 uncultured Heliomicrobium sp. | reverse complement strand
GGAGATGGGGAGATGGGGAGATGGGGAGATGGGGAGATGGGAAGATGGGGAGATGGGGAGATGGGGAGAAATTCCCTTCTTCCTTCATTTCAATTTCTTTTTGTCTTTCATTCATCGGCACGCTTCCACTCTCCTTATCTTCCAGACTCCTAATCTCCCCGTCTCCCCATCTCCCTTTCCCCCAATCCCCCAGTCTCTCTTCCTTGCTCGGAAACATTCAGCAAGATTCCCACTGCCGCCAGCATGACCAACAAGGACGATCCGCCCGCGCTGACGAAGGGCAGCGTGATGCCTTTGGAAGGAACCAGATTCAACGACACGCTGATGTTGAAAAATGCCTGCGTGACAATCGCGGCGGTCAGGCCAACAGCGATCAACTGTCCCTGCCGATCCGGCGCACGATGTGCCGCGCGCAATCCGCGCCACAGGAAAAAGCCGAACACCAACACCAGCGTCACAGCGCCGGCTAATCCCAACTCTTCGGAAACAACGGCGAAGATGTAATCCGATTGTGGAGCAGGCAGAAAGGAAAGCTTCTGTCTGCCCTGCCCAAAGCCCAATCCGTTTGTTCCGCCTGAACCGACAGCGATCAACGATTGCAGCGGTTGATAGCCCTTGCCCAGCGGATCACTTTCCGGATCCAGAAACACTTTGACGCGATCCAATCGCCAAGCGACTTTCAATACCAACAACGCCGCCGCTGCCGCGCCAACCGGCACCAGCTTGTATAAGTGGCTCAGCGGCACGCCCGCCGCAAACAGCATCGCCAGGAAAATCACGCCCAGAATTAGCGTCGTTCCCAGATCAGGCTCTTTAACGATCAAAGCCGCCAGCAATGCGACAATCACCGCTGCCGGCAGAATAGTCGCCATGAAATTGTCCAGCTCCTTGTGCCTCTCGCGCTCCGCCAAAAACCAGGCCAGAAACAACACCAGCGCCACTTTAGCCAGTTCTGAAGGCTGCGCCGAAACCGAAAGCGAGCGGAAGACAATCCAACGATGCGCGCCGTTGACCGTCGGAAACAGAAACACCACCATCAATAGCAACACGCACAAACCCAGAAAACCGAAAATAATGCGTGGCTGCGCGTAGCGGTGATAATCCACGCGCTGCAACGCGACCATCGCTGCCAAACCCATCACCGCCCACAGAATCTGACTGACCAGAAACTTGTAAGGCTTCGGGGCCGCCGCCGAGGCGCTGTAAACCATCACCACGCCGAAAATCACCAGACCGATGGTGGTCACGCCCAACCATAAATCCCAGCGAAGCTCTTCGATGGTTTGCAGAAAATTTTTGCGAGGTTGCTCAGTCATATTTTCTTTCCACCTGGGAGCGCAGTGCATCCTTGCCTGCGGGAATCCTTTCTTTTCAGCGCGCGCTCCTCAAACGCTCGCAGGCAAGAATGCACTGCGCTCTCAGGGGCTACAGCGATCTCACCGCTTCTTTGAAAACTCTGCCGCGATGTTCGTAGTTGTCGAACATATCGAAACTGGCGCAGGCCGGGGCCAGCAAAACAGTGTCGCCCGGTCGCCCAAGTTCCAGCCCAAGTTTGACTGCCTCCGACATTGTCGCCGCGCGATGCAGGGGGCGCGTGTTTTCCAGCGCCGCCGCAATCTTGTTCGCCGCCGCGCCGATCAACATCACGTGTTTGCAGCGTTCGCGCACCAGCGCGGCAAGCGGTGCGTAATCACTGCCTTTGTCCTTGCCGCCCAGAATGACTATGACGCCGCCGGGAAAAGCTTCCAGGCATTTAACCGCCGCGTCCACGTTGGTCGCTTTGGAATCGTTGTAAAACCTGACGCCTTTGATTTCGGCGACGAATTCCAGGCGATGCTCGACGCCTTTGAAATCGCGCACCGTTTGCCGCATCGAATCCGGCGAAGCGCCGCACGCCAGTCCGGCAGCAAGCGCCGCCATCACGTTTTCAATGTTGTGGTCGCCGGGCAAGGGAATCTCCGCGCGCGTCAGCAGCACTCTTTCGCCGGCGGCATTGCGTTCGATGATTTCGCCGCCGCGCAGAAACACGCCTTGTTCAGGCTCGCGCAAACGGCTGAAGTAAACGACGCCGGCATTCGTTCGGTCGTGCATTTTCGCCGCCCAGTCGTTATCGGCGTTGAGCACCGCGACATCGTTCGCGGTTTGATTGCGGAAAATGTTCGCTTTGGCCGCCGCGTAATCTTCCATCGAATCGTAACGATCCAAATGATCCGGCGTGATGTTCAGCAGCAACGCGACGTTGACGTGCAATTGTTCGACGGCTTCCAATTGAAAGCTGCTCAGTTCAACCACGGTCACGCCGTCGTCGTTTGAAGTTTCGACCAGCGAAATCAGCGGCGTGCCGATGTTACCGCCGACTTGCGTTGGTAAGCCGGTGTTTTTCAGCAATTCGCCCATCAAGGTCGTCGTCGTGGTTTTGCCGTTCGATCCCGTGATGCCGACCAGACGCCCGCGCAAAAACCGCGCAGCCAGTTCCACTTCACTGATAATCGGCACGCCCGCCGCGCGCGCCCAGACGAACGGATCCGAAGCCAACGGCACACCGGGACTGACAACAATCAACTCCGAACCTTCAAATAACTCTCGCGGATGTCCGCCGCCAACGACTTCAATGTCTTTGGCGCGCAGGGCTGGCGCGTCTTTCAATTCGCTTTCCGGTTTGGCGTCGTTGACCGTAACGCGCGCACCGCGCTCGGCGAGAAACTCCGCCGCCGCCACGCCGCTGCGCGCCAATCCGACCACCAAAATGTTTTTGCCCGCGATTTCCATTGGATTCCGAGTCAGTACCGCGACCGGTAGGGAGCGTGTCTGAGCGCGATGGTCGCTCCTTACCAGTCGCGGTACTGATTCAGCGTAGTTTCAATGTCGAAAGACTCAACAAAGCAAAGAGAATGGCGACGATCAAAAATCGAAAGACGATCTTCGGCTCTTTCCAGCCCAGCAACTCGAAGTGATGGTGCAGCGGTGACATTTTGAAAATGCGTTTGCCGCGCAATTTGAAGGAGCCGACCTGCAAAATGACCGACAAGGCTTCAATCAGAAACACGCCGCCCAGAATCGGCAGCACCAGTTCCTGTTTAATCAAAATGCTGATCGTGCAAAGCGCACCGCCTATGCCCAGACTGCCGACATCGCCCATGAAAACTTCGGCCTGCGGCGCGTTGAACCATAAAAAACCAAGACTTGCGCCGACCAATGCGCCGCCCAGCACAGTGACTTCCCAAACGCCCGGCGTGTGAACCAGCCCCAAATACCGCGCGAATTCGGCGTGACCGGTGATGTAAGTGAACGCCGTCAAAGCCGACGCCGCCACCGTCGTCACGCTGATCGCCAAACCGTCCAGACCGTCCGTCAGATTCACCGCGTTCGACCAGCCGATCATGATGAACACGATGAAGGCCATGTATCCCCAAATATGCAGGTTCGGTTGAAAGCGTTTGAAAAACGGAAAGCTCAGCAACGACGAATAATCCGTGAACGCAAAGAGCAACCCGCCGACCGCCAACCCGACTGCCAATTGGCCGATCAGTTTTTGCCGCGCGGTCAGCCCCAGACTGCGTTTTTTGGCGATCTTGATGTAATCGTCAGCGAAGCCCACCGCCGCGCAACCGACCATTCCCAGTATCGCGATCCAAATCGCCCAGTTGTTCAGGTTCGCCCACAGCAGTGTTGAAATGAAAACTGAACCGATAATCATCACGCCGCCCATCGTCGGCGTGCCGCGTTTGGCCTGATGCGAAGCCGGGCCTTCGGCGCGAATTTCCTGTCCGAACTTGAACTCCTGCAACTTGCGAATGACGAAGGGGCCGAAAATCAAACTCAGCGCCAACGATGTAATCGCCGCGTAAGCCGTGCGAAAAGTCACGTAACGAAAGACATTCAACACGTCGAGGGGCAACTGTGAGGAGTATTTCCGGTAGAGCAATTCGTAGAAAAAGTAGTAGAACATTCGCTCTTACCTGCGCTCTTTAGTTTGTCGTCACGGAACCGAACGCGGCGCGCAACTTCTCAATCACTTTTTCCGTTCGGACTCCGCGCGAACCTTTAACCAAAACCAAATCGCCGGGGTGGGTTTCGGCGATCAATCTTTCCGCTGCTTCTTCGGGGGATTCACAAAATACTGCTTGCGACAAACCGGCATTGCGCGCGCCTTCGACCAATTCTTTCGCCAGACCGCGCACACCGATCAGCCAATCAATTTTCCCAATCCTTAATGCCGCCATCTGCTGCCCGCAATGGCGATGCAGTTCAATGCCTTGTTCGCCAAGCTCCAACATTTCCCCCGCGACAACCAGCCTTCGCGTGAAACCTTTCGCTTCCGCCATCGCGCGCACGGCTTCGAGCAGGGCTTGCGGGTTGGAATTGTAAGAATCGTCAATCACCGTTACGCCGTCGGCAAAGCGAATCAGTTCACCGCGCATCTTCGATGGCGCGGCGACGGACAGCCGCTCGGCAATTAAATTCGCCGACAAACCGAAACTGTGCGCGGTGGCGGCGGCGGCCAGCGCGTTATAAACGTTGTGGCGACCGACGAGCGGCAAAGCGACTTCTGCTTCGCCGTCTGGGGTTTTCAGCACAAAGCTTGTGTGGCTCAAATCGTCGGCGGAGGCAATTCCCGTCGCGGTCACGTCTGCGGAAGCGTCAATGCCGAAGCTGACCACTCCGACATCGTCGCGAAGCTTTTGCATCGCCACCACGCGCGGATCGTCCGCGTTGAGTACGGCAGTGCCGCCGGGTTTGATGCCTTCAACCATTTCAGACTTGGCGCGGGCGATGCGTTCCGGCGACCCGAAAAATTCAATGTGCGCTGTGCCGACATTGCCGACCACGCCGACTGTCGGCGGCGCAATGTCCGTCAGCCGCGCGATTTCGCCGAAGGAACTCATGCCCATTTCCAGCACCGCAAAATCGAAATCGGAGGGTTTGATGCCGGCAGCGATCATTCGCGAAACCGTCAGCGGCAGGCCATAACCGGTGTTCAGATTGCCCAGCGATTTCAAAACATTTCCGGCGGCGGCCATCACATGCGCGGTCAAATCTTTCATCGTCGTTTTGCCCGCGCTGCCCGTCACGCCGATCACTGGACGATGCCATTTGACCAACACGCGCGCGGCCAATTGCTGCAAGGCGCAGGTGGTGTTTTCGACGAACAAAAGCTTTCCGGCAAGTTCGCCCAAGTCCGTGGCGAACTGCAATCGGTGATGAACGACCAGCGCCGCGCATGCGCCTTTTTCAAAAATTTCCTGAACGAACTTGTGACCGTCCACGCGCTCGCCCGGCAACGCGATGAATAAATCGCCCGGTTTGACCGCGCGCGAATCAATGGCGAAGCCCGCCGGTTCCGTCGCGGCCAATTCGGCATTCAACATTTGACTGGCGGCGCAGAGCCGCGCGATTTCCAGCAGGTTCACGTTTTATCCCAGTTTTGCCCGGCGTTCGGCCAATGCTTCGCGCCCGACTTCGCGGTCGTCAAAATGAATTTTGCCCGTCGGCAGAATTTGATAAGTCTCGTGGCCTTTGCCTGCAATTAGTACCACGTCGTTCGGCTTGGCCAGCGTGACAGCGCGAAAAATGGCTTCGCGGCGGTCAACAATTAATTCGTAATTTTGCATCACGCGATCAAGGCCGATACGTATGTCGTTCAAAATCATCACGGGATTTTCGCTACGCGGATTGTCCGACGTGGCAATCACCCAATCGCTCAGTTTGGCGGCGGCTTCGCCCATCAACGGGCGTTTGGTGCGGTCGCGATCTCCGCCGCAACCCATCACGGTGATGATGCGCCCGCCGGCTTGCCCGGCAGTTGCTTGCTTACCGCCTTTCGACGACTGCGCGTCGCGAATCGAATTCAGCACATTGACGAGCGCGTCCGGCGTGTGCGCGTAATCCACAACGACTGTGATGTCGTCTTCGCTGCCGCTGACGCGCTCGAAGCGTCCGGCGACGCCCGTGCATTGATTGATGCCGCGCGCAATTATTTCGCGGTCAAAACCCATCGCCAGACCGATGCCGACGGCGCACAGCGTGTTGTAAGCGTGCGGGCGACCCACCAGCGGCGACGCGATTTCGATCTCACCCGCCGGCGTGTCGGCGATGAAGTTCAACCCATCCAACCCAAACTGTCGTTCCGTTGTCGTCACGTCCGCATCTGCATCCAGTGCGTAAGTCAGCGCCGTCGCTCCGCAAACGTCTTTCAACTCCACGCCGCGCGGATCGTCCAGGTTAAGCACCGAACGCGTGGGACGTTGGCCGATACTTCCGTCAAAGAGCTTTTTCTTGGCCGCGAAGTAATTTTCCATCGTGCCGTGAAAATCCAGATGATCCTGCGTCAAATTGGTGAAAGCCGCTGTGGCAAACTCCAATTCGTCGGCACGGTGCATTTCCAGGGCGATGGAGGAAACTTCCATCACGGCGTGCGTCACGCCGGAATCAACAGCGCGGCGCAGAAAGTCCTGAATTTCAGACGCTTCAGGCGTGGTGAATTCGGCATCCACCGTTTCATCGCCAATGCGGTAACCAATCGTTCCCATCACTGCGGTCTTTTTTCCGGCAGCGGCAAAGATCGAATTGACCAGATAAGTAGTCGTGGTTTTGCCATTCGTACCAGTCAGACCTATCAGCGCCAGTTTGCGTGAAGGATTTCCCTGAACAACGGCGGCGGCTTTGGCCAGGGCTTCGCGAGCATTGGCCACTTGCATCCAGACGGCGTTCAAGCCTTCCGGGCGCTGACGTTCGGAAATCACAGCGATTGCGCCGCGTTTGACGGCCTCGGCGACAAACTGATTCCCGTCAGTCTGCGCACCGGTGATCGCCACGAAAATTCCGCCCGGCCTGACGCGACGCGAATCGTGCGTCACCGAAGCGTTAAATGCACCAACAGCGGTGGACAGTTTTCCAGTCTGTCCACCGCCGGCGCGCGCATTAAGATAGTTTGCGATCTCGCTCAGAGTCACCATTATTCCATTCCGCCATTTTGTCAGTTGTCCGTGGCCCGTTGTCCGTGGTCGGTTGATGGCGATTGACGGTTAGAACGGCAACGAACACCTGACTACAGACAACCGACAACTACTGAAATTCCACTTTGCAATCTTCTCCCGGCCTGACGCGAGCACCTGGCGCGGGCGTTTGCCTGAAGGCAATGCCGCTGCCCATCAACTTCGGGTTCAAATTCAATTGTGTGCAAACCTGAGTCACCGCGCGCAATCCGCGTCCGCGCACATCTGGCATGACGATTGTCGGGCCGCTGGGTTTGGGTGCAGGCGTGGGCGTCGGTTTTGGAGGCGCGCGTCGCGCAGCCAACTCGGACGGTGCCAGATTGGCGGAAACATTGAGTTCGGGCGCTTTTGATTTCGCGTTGTTCGGCGTCGCCTGCACACGCGGTTCGGACGTGGCCGTCGGCGATGGCTCGGGTTGAACTTGCGCAATCACGTCACCGGGAACGCTGTCTTCCTCCGTCGCCTTCGATTCGTATTTGTTCGACAGTGAAATCAACGCCTCGCGAAAACCCTTCTCATCGGGCTGCACCAGAAAATCGCCCAGTGCCACTTGTGCCACCAGATTGAATACGGGTGCGGCCACGCTTCCACCCTGGTGCGCGCCCAGCGGTTCGTCCAGC
>CAZRXE010000172.1:0-2095 GCA_964603695.1 uncultured Heliomicrobium sp. | reverse complement strand
CCGATCCGCGCAACGACGTGGCGCGATTCGGCGCGGAGGTCTTTCGCGCAACGCCGCGTCAGGCCGACGTGATGATTGTCGCGGGCCGCGTTTCGATCAAAATGGCTCCCGTGTTGCGCCGGATTTACGATCAAATGCCAGAACCCAAATGGGTGATTTCGATGGGCGTGTGCGCTTCGGCGGGCGGAGTATTCAACAACTACGCCATTGTGCAGGGCGTGGATAAAGTCGTACCGGTGGATGTGTTCGTTCCCGGTTGCCCGCCGCGTCCCGAAGGTTTGATCTGGGCGATTATGAAGCTGCAAGAAAAGATTGAACGCGAAAAAGTTTTCACGGAAGAGAAAGCCGCTTAACCGCTCCGTGGTCAGTCGTCAGTTGTTGTGGCGAGACACTGACCACTGACCACTGACCACTGACACAATGTCCGAATCCACAGAGCAACTACAAACGCACTCCTCGCGCTATGCGGATGCTTCCCTGGTCCGCACGAAGTTCGCAGACACCATCGAAGAAATCACCGAGGCAATTGGCGAAGTCACGGTCGTTGCCAAGCGGGAAGGTTTGGTCGAACTGATGACCTTTCTGCGCGACGAACCCAGTCTTCGTTTCCATTATTTGGCCGACATCGGCGGCGTTGATCTGGGCGAATTCGCCAGCCCGCGTTTTGCCGTGGCTTATCAGCTTTATTCGATTGAGCGCAATCACCGGCTGCGCGTTAAGGTCTTTCTGGAAGAAGACGATGCCACTTTGCCGACGATGTGGAACATTTGGAAAGCTTCGAATTGGTTGGAGCGCGAAATCTACGATATGTTCGGCGTCAACTTCGAGGGGCATCCCGATTTGCGCCGCATTCTGATGCCGGCGGATTACGAAGGCCATCCATTGCGCAAAGACTTCCCGATCAAAGGCTACTGATTCATTCTTTAAATTATGCAAGCCAGAGAAATTGTTGTTCCTACATCCACTATTTCAATGCTGCGCAAGCCTGATCCGCTGGCCGACACGCGGATGACCGTCTCGATGGGGCCGCAGCACCCTTCTACGCACGGCGTGTTGCGCCTGGTACTGGTGCTGGACGGCGAGACTGTGATCAGCGCCATTCCAGACATTGGCTATCTCCATACAGGTATGGAGAAGACGATGGAAAAGGAAAAGTGGCAGCAAGTGGTGACCATCACCTGCCGCATGGATTATCTCAATTCGATGGGCAATGACCTGGGCTATTGTCTGGCGGTTGAGAAATTGATGGGCGTGGAAGTTCCCGAACGCGCGAAAGTTTTGCGTGTCTTGCTGACGGAGCTGAACCGCATCACGTCGCATCTGGTTTGGTTCGGCACGCACGCGATGGACATCGGCGCGATGACGGCATTCTTTTATGCCTTCACGCATCGCGAAAAAGTGCTGGATATTTTCGAGTGCGCGACCGGTGCGCGTTTCCATCAAAGCTATTTCATCATCGGCGGTTGCCGCTGGGATGTGCCGGACAATTTCATCTCGCTGGTCAAAGACTTCCTCGACGGTTTTCCTTCTTTCATCGAAGAGTGCAAAAAGCTCGTCACCGGCAACCGAATCTTCCAACGCCGCACTCAGGGCATCGGCGTCATCAAAAAAGAAGACGCCATCAATTGGGCGCTTTCCGGCCCAACCATTCGCGGCAGCGGCGTCAATTGGGACATTCGCAAATCCGAACCGTATTCGGGTTATGAAACCTACGATTTCAAAGTCCCGGTTTATAACGACTGCGACGTGTGGTCGCGCTATTTGGTGCGGATGGACGAATTCGAGGAAAGCTACAAGATTTGCTGTCAGGCGCTGGAACGTTTGCGCCAACCGGGCGAAGTCCTTTCCGATCATCCGAAAATCAAGCTGCCGGCGCGCGACCTGATGAAACAGCACATTGACGTGATGATTCATCACTTCCTGCTTGCGTCGGAAGGTTTCACCGTGCCGGTCGGCGAGGTTTACCAATCCATCGAATCCGCGCGCGGCGAAATCGGTTATTACGTCGTCAGCAACGGCGCTGAGCGTCCGCATCGCGTTCGCGTCCGCGCGCCATCCTTCGTCAATTTGTCGGCGCTGCCCGCGATGGTCGAAG
>CAZRXE010000171.1:0-8516 GCA_964603695.1 uncultured Heliomicrobium sp. | reverse complement strand
GAACGAGCCATCGGCATTGCCCAGACCGACCGTGAAGACGTTGTTGATGACTTCGTTCGGCGCGAAGTTCGAGTTGGCAACCAGCGGTTGCGCGGCATCACTCGGATAAAGCGTCAGGAAGCCGCCGCCGGATTGAACGGTCGTGATGTTACCGGTCACGGCCAGCGCGTTTGCCGGAATAGTGATGCCGTCGCAAGTCCTGCGCGCAAGCTGCGTGCGCGAAGTGCCGCCTTGAATCTGCGCGCCCGGAGCGTCGCAGCCGAGTTGACCGGCGCGGGTGTCGAGCAGGCGCAAGGGTTTCGACAGCGGATAGAACTGCAAGCCCGCGTTGCCGCCGCCCGCCGGAGTGACCATCAGCGTGTAAGCGCGCGTGCCGATGCAACCGACTGTATCCGTCGCGCGAATGGTTAAGTTGAAGATGCCGGTTACGCTGGGAGTGCCGGTCAGCGAGCCGTTGGAAGCCAACGTCAGTCCGCCCGGCAAACTACCCGTGCTGACGGTGTAGCTGTACGGCGCAGCTCCGCCGATGGCCGTCAGCGTCTGACTGTAGGACGTTCCCATTACCGCATCGGGCAGCGTTGACGGACTAATGGCGAAGCTGGCGCAAGGTGGATTGAGGTGCAGCGGGTAAGCCCGCGTTCCTTCACAACCGTAAACGTCCGTGGCCGTGACGGCGAAGTTGAAATCGCCATACACCGTCGGCGCGCCGGACAAAACGCCCGTCGCCGAAAGCGTCATCCCCGCCGGCAATGCGCCCGAAGTGACGGTGAAGTTGTAAGGCGCGGTTCCGCCCGCAGCAGTGAGCATTTGGTTGTACATCATGCCGGCCATGCCGGCCGGCATGGTCGCGGGGCTGAGCGTGACGGTTTGGCAGGGCGGCGCGACGGGCACAGTGTAAGTGCGCCTGCCTGGGCAAAGACTGTTGGCGTGAACCGTAACGATGAAATTGTAGATTCCCGCCGTCGTTGGCATGCCGGACAAGGTGCCGACGGAAGATAGACTCAGCCCGGGCGGTAGCGCCCCATCCGAAAGCAAAAAGGTGTAAGGCGCGATGCCGCCCGTCGCCGTCAGCGTTTGGCTGTAGCTTGCGCCGATGCTGGTGGCGGGCAAGGCGGCGGGCGCAAGCGTGAGCGGCGTACAGCGGTCAAAACCGTATTCGTACACCGCGCCCTGCGGCGCTAGGTTGATGTCTTTCGGCGCACCCACTGCCAGCGTGTCGCCTGCGGCCAGACTGCTGCCGAAATAATCATTGGCCGCGCCGTCGGCGGCAGTGAGCTTCGGTTGTGGATTCCAGCCGCTCGCCTCGCGGACGAAAACGTGAACCGCGCCGCGAGCGAAACCCGGGCCGGCAAATGGCGCGCCGACCAACACCGCGTCGCCTGCAATGGCCACCCGCCGGCCAAAATCCGTATCGCCCGTTTCGCCGGAAGTCAGGCGTTGTTCGAGACGCCAGGTCACGAAGTCGCGCTTGAAGATATAAACGCCCGCATCCTGCAAGGGAAAGGTATTGCCGCGTGTGGCGGCGACAATGGTGTCGCCCGCAATTGCGACCGTCCTGCCAAAAAAGAAATCGTCGGCTTGATTCACACTGCGCGTGAGCTTTTGTTGCAGGTTCCAACTGCCACCGTTGCGCACGAAGACCCACGCCGCGCCGCGAAGATTTTCATCCCGCAGCGCGCCCACCACGATGGTGCTGCCGTTGATGGCCAGCGCGCAGCCGAATTGGATGCCGGATTGATCCGAAGTCAGAGGTTGCTGCAATGCCCAATTCGCGCCGTTGCGCGCATACATATAAACCGCGCTGGGCGAATTGTTATTGACTCCGCTGACGGCCAGCACGTCGTCGCTGAGCGTAACCGCGTATCCGAAAAGTCTCTGGTTTCCGGGTGTCGGTTCGGTCAGCGTCTGTGTTTGCGTCCAACTTCCTCCGCTGCGCGTGAAAACATAGGCCGCGCCCGCGTCGCTCATCGCGCCAATGTCTTTACCGGAAGCGCCTACCAACAAAGTTTCGCCCTTGATGGCCACTGCGGAGCCGAACTTATCAAACGCGGTGCCGTCGCCGGCGGTCAGTTTCTGTTGCAGCGTCCAGCCGCCGCCGGCGCGCACAAAAACATAGACCGAACCTTGTAATTGGTTTGCGCCGATCTTGTCGGAGGGCGTGCCGACCGCCAGGGTGTTGTCGCTGAGCGCAATCTCCACGCCGAATTGATTGGTGGGAACGCCGTCCGCAGCAGCAAGTTTTTGCGGCGACATCAACGCGCCCTGCGCGGTGAAAATATGCGCGGAGCCTTGATTGATGTTTCCGGCGATGTCGTCCAACCGCGCGCTACACAGAATCGTCCCGTCGTTGATTGCGACCTGGCCTCCGAAATTGTCGCCGGTATCACCGTCGTCAGCGATGAGTTCGGCGCGCGGATTCCACATCGCGCCGCTGCCCGTGTAGATGTAAACCGTGCCGCGGTCGCCCACGCCGTTGCCGTCGTGAAATGGCGCGCCAGCCACCAGCGTGTTGCCGTTCAAGGCGACGGATTGGCCCAGTCTGTCGCCGGTGCGTCCGCCGATAGCGCTAAGCCTGAGTTGCTGCGTCCAGACGCCGCCGCCACGCTCGAAAAGGAACACCGCGCCGACATCTTGCAGACCGTTGTCCGCCGCCGGCGCGCCCAGCGCCAGACGGTCGCCGCTGAGCGTCACCGCCTGCCCCACGCGGTCGCCGGTCGCGGAAGTACTGGGCATCAGTTTTTGCTGTTGAGTCCAGGCTGCGCCGTTGCGCGCGAAGACATAGGCCGCACCCCGGTCGGCCTGTGCGCCAGGCGCGCCGACCAGAATGGTTTGACCGTCAATGGCGACCGCACCGCCAAAGTGGTCTTCCGCCGCGCCGTCATTGGCTGTCAGCCGCGTCTGTTGAGTCCAGGCCGTGCCGTTGCGCACGAACACATACGCCGCACCCTGATTCTGATTGCCGTTGATACTCGTTGTCGCAGCGCCGATCAAAACCGTTTCGCCGCCGGCGGAAATGGACGCGCCGAATTGGT
Organism: uncultured Heliomicrobium sp.; assembly: GCA_964603695.1. GTDB lineage: Bacteria > Acidobacteriota > Blastocatellia > RBC074 > RBC074 > RBC074. The sequence goes on along the minus strand of CAZRXE010000171.1, from coordinate 5,484 downwards.
CGAAGGCCGCGCCGCCCGTGGCCGTCAATTTCGCCTGTTGGTTCCAGGCGGTTCCGCCGCGCACGAAAACATAAGCCGCGCCCTGATTTTCGTTGCCGCCCACGTCAGCGCCGGCGGCTCCGACAATCAGCGTGTTGCCGCTCAGCGCGACCGCGCCGCCAAGTTGGTCATTCGCCGCGCCGTCATTGGCGGTCAGTCGCGCTTGCTGTGTCCAGACGCCGCCGCTGCGCACGAAGACGAACACCGCGCCCTGATTGGTGGCCGTGCCATCCGCCAGAAACGCGCCGACCGCCGCCGTGTCGCCGCTGACGGCGACCGCCGAGCCGAATAAATCCGACGCAGCGCCGGGCATCCCGGTCAGTCGCGCCTGATGCGCCAGCATCGGATCGTCCTCGGTCAAGATGGAATTGGCTCCGGCGGCTGTCAGCGCCGCGTGTAAGGAATCGTAACCGCCTTCGCGTTTCAACAGGTCAATCGCCGCCTGCCCGCTCAGATTGGTCGTCGTTCGCGCCGCCGCGCCGGCCGTATGATTCAGTTTGATTTGGCTCAAGCAAAAAACGATCAGGATCAATAACAGCAACCACGCGCGCTTGAAATGGTGATGAATGGTCATTGAGGTTTCCTCCGGGATTCAAACAAAGATGACGGTTTCGGTGCGAACCGGAGCCGACGCCCCATTTGCCGCACCGTGGTGTATTCGCTCCCGCCGAGGAATGCGTTTTTTGACCAGGCAACTCCATCAGGCGGGAAAAACTTTTCTTTCCGTAAGTTTTTCGGTGGGCTGGAAACCGTTGGCGTTTTTACTCGCCGAAAACAAAATCCGCGCCGATGCTCAAATCGCATCGGCGCGGACTTGGTCGAGGTCGCAAAATTCGCTTCAGGATCGTTCTTCAGGTCATATTTGGAGTGCGGCGGCTCGACGCCACACTTCAAAAAGTGTCCCGACCTCACCATTGGTTCGGTATTACGGCGCGAAAAAGCCTGCCACGTCCACCACCAAATCCGTCGGCAGCAGCGAATACATTTTGAAGGCACCGTCCGTGCCCAGACCTACCGTAAAGTGCCGGTTGAAGACCTGACCGGCGATGAAATTCGATGATGCAATCAGCGGTTTGTCCGCATTGCTCGGCCACAAAGTCAGGTAGCCGCCGTTTGAATTGACCACCGTCGCGTTGCCGACAATGGCTTGGGCCGTGGCCGGAATCGTTTCGCCGCCGCACAGGCCGCGCGCTTGTTGCGAATATTCCGTGTTGCCGGTCAGCGGCGCGCCCGGCGTGTAACAGCCTGTTTGCCCGGTGCGCGTTTCCAGCAGGCGAACGGGTTTCGGCAGCGGAGTGAACAGCAAGCCCGTGCCGTTGGCGTCATTGGCTTCGGCGCTGTAATAACCCAGCACATCCACCACCAGATGGGTCGCCGCCGACGTGAAAATGTCGAACTCTCCTGCCGCCGATAAGCCTACCGCAAAGGGCCCATTGACGATTTGATTCGCGCTGTAATTTGACGACGACGCCAACGGGCGCGAAACGCCTGCCGGATACAAGGTCAAATATCCGCCGCCTTGCGGGCCGACTGTCGTAGCATTGCCGACAATGGCTTGCGCCGCCGCCGGTATGGTCACACCGCCGCACGTCAGCCGCGCCGGTTGCGGAGTATCCGTATTCGCTCCAAGCCCTGCCCCCGGCGTGAAACAGCCCGCTTGGCCCGCGCGCGTTTCCAGCAAGCGAATAGGCTTCGGCAACGGATGGAAATACAAGCCGCCGGCTGCGGGCGGCGCGTAATAGCCTGTGATGTCCACCACCACGTCTGTGTTCGTGGTGGCGAAAATCTTGAACGAACCGTCGGCATTGCCCAGACCGACGGTGAAGACGTTGTTGATGATTTCGTTGGCGGCGTAGTTGGAGTTTGAAACCAGCGGTTGCTGCGCATCGCTCGGGTAGAGCGTCAAATAGCCGCCGCCGGATTGGACGGTGGTGATGTTACCGGTAACAGCCATTGCATTCGCCGGAATGGTGATGCCGTCGCAGGTTCTGCGCGCAAGCTGCGTGCGGGAAGTGCCGCCTTGAATCTGCCCGCCCGGAGCGTCGCAGCCGAGTTGACCGGCGCGGGTGTCAAGCAGGCGCAAGGGCTTCGGCAGCGGATAGAACTGCAGGCCGCTGTTGACCGGAGTGCTGCCGACCGTCAGCGTGTAAGCGCGGCTGCCGTTGCAGGCACCGTTGACGTAGGTGTAAACGCCTTGATCGTCCGGCGGGCCGGTGACGGCTTTGATGCCCGTCGCCTTGATCGTGAAGTTGAACGTGCCGAGTTGCGTCGGCATACCGCTGACCGCGCCCGTCGTGGGGTTGATCGTCAAGCCCGGCGGCAACGTACCGGCAGTAACGGCGTAAACGTAATTTCCACCGGCGGGCGCGGCGGCGGCGGTTTGGCTATACGCCGCATTCACTTGAGCGTTCGGCAAGGCCGCCGGCGTGATGGTCGGACACGTGATGTTCATCGTGTAAGGCCGTTCCAACCGGCAGTTGCTGCCCAAATCGCTGACGCCGATCCCAAAAGAATAAGACCCGACGGCTTCCGGCACCCCGCTGATGACGCCGCTGATGTCGCCCAGGGTCAAGCCGGGCGGCAGGTAACTGATGCCGGCCACGTAAAACGCGCGATCATTTGCCGGCAGGCCGGTCACCGTCATCGGCTGGTTGTAAGGCGCAAGCGCAGTTCCGTTGACCAGCGTGTTCGGATTCAGGGTGATCGTGGCGCAATTGACCTGTTGATTGATCGTGGCCTCGCTCGGTTCAAAGTAACCGTCGCCCTGGTAAGTCGCTTTTAGCGTGCGCAAGCCCAGGAAGGGTGTTTGCCAGACGTAAGTAGCCATGCCGTTGACCAGCGGCACATCCACTGTCAGGAAATCGTCGAGTTGAAAAGTTACCGTGCCGACCGGGGACAGTCCGCCGGGAGCCGTGCCGCTGACGGTTGCGGTCAAAGTCAGCGGTTGGCCGAACTGTATCGGATTGGCCGAACTGTTCAGCGTCGCCGTCGTCAGGTTGCGGGTGATGTAATGCGAAGAGACGGCGGAACCGCTGGAAGCATAATTGGCGTCTCCCTGGTAATTCGCCACGATCCCCACCGGGCCGCCTTGCGCGTAATGCAGGCGGCAGGAACCTGTCGCGCCCGCAGCCGTCCCGGAAATGGTTCCCGTACAGCTCGTGTCTGAGCTGTAAACTGTCACGCTCCCAGTCGGCGCAAGTCCGGTTCCTGACAATGTGCGCACCTTGAAGAAAACGGTTACGTCCTGATCCAGTGCGGAAGGACTAGGATTGATGGCGGTGATGGAGGTTTCGGTAGAGACGACGCAATTTTCGCCGCAAGGATAATAGAGTTTGCGCATTGCCGCCGAATCATTGGGATTCACGCCGGTCCCGATTCCGAGCAGCGTGATCGGGTTGAGATTGAACAATTGCCAGGGACTGTTGCCGAAACTGAATTGCAGCCCGACGAACTCGAACAGTTTGTAATCGCTGTAGGGCGCGTTGAAAAAGACCGGCGGCGTGCGTCCGTTATCCAAGCCACTGTTGGCGCTGACCGCCATTCCCTTGAAACCCAGATTTCCCTCGATCCAGACGGACGGGCCGATTTGAAACCAGGTGTAGCCGCTTTGCGAACCATAACCGCGACAGCGCATGCCGCTTTTGCCGTTCATTATTTCAGGCGTCAGCGAGAGCCGGACGATGTTGTAATTTTCTTTGTAGCCGAGCGACGTTTCCTGATACACGGCGTTTGCGCCGTCCTGTTGGCGGTACATGACAATCAAACCGTGGTTGTCGCCCGCGCGACCCACGGCGAAAAACCGCGAGTTCGCGGCGGTGGTTTCGCGCGCCATCAACAGGCCTTTGGCGTAAGAATGGATGGACGTGTTGCTGGCCGAAGCGATGGTTGCCACATATTGTTCGGTCTGGCCGTTGGGCGGCACGGCGGGGAACATCGCGAAGTTGAACCTGTCGGACTGACCATTAATGTCGCCGCCCGATTTGTCGCCCAGAATTAGTTGGCTGCCGGGTTCGGCTTTGTTGACGACGGATGGATGCATCCAGACGCCGTAGCTGGGACTGTTGTAAGAGTAGTTGCCGTCCGGTTCCAGCAAACTGCTGCCGAACGGATACCGCTGATCGTTACCGGTGCGGAAAGCGGCGTCGTGAACGGAACCCATGTTCATGTAAAGAAAGTTCATGCCTGCCTTCTGCGATTCGGTGAAGCGCGCGCGATTGGTGTCGCCGTCGCAGACTTGCAGATTGCAATCATCCAGTTGCGCCGAACGCAGGATGTGCCCCGGCAATTCCTGCCGCATTTGCTTGGATTTGGAGGCATCGGCGGCGTAACCGAACTGGCTGTGAAACACGACGTGCGGATAAAGAAAGGCCAGCGCCGACGGGCTGTAGTTCTTCCAGGCGTTTTCGTCAATCAGAAAACAAACGCGGCTGTGAATCGTGGCCAGATTCTGCGCGCTTGGCGGACCGTTTTGCGTGCCGGGAAAATAAAGATTGGTGTCGGGGCTGTCTAATCCCTCGGCATGGACGATGAAAATAAATTTGCCGCGCAAACGGTCGGTTGTCGGCCAGCCTCTGCCGGAACCGCTCGGCGTCACGGCCTGGTGCAAAGTGGTTGCGCCCGGATTGGCATTCAGCAAATCCTGCGGGGTGTAGAGCCAGTTGCCCAGGTATTCGCGCAACAGTCCATCCAACATCTCCGGCGAACGCCCGTAGGAAAATTCGGAGAGGTTTCCCTTCACTCGCTTTTCACTGCCCAACTCGAAATTGATCGTGATGACTTCGTGCTGCGGTTGTGCGTTGTGGAAACCCTGCAACATCCGCAACGCTTCGGTCAGCCGCGTGACGGTGCTGCTCTGATAATCGCTCAACGGCACGTGATAGATGAACCAGTCGCGTTCGTGGTTCGGTTGCAGGTCTTGCGGCTGACGCGGATGCAGGTCCAGTTCCAAGCCGCGAATGTTGTAATGGATGAGTTGTTCCGTCAGCGATTCGTCCGATGAGTCGGGGATGGTTCCGAAAGCGTTATGAACGAAGCGTTGTTGAATCTGATCGTAGCGTAGGGAGGTTGGTGTTTGAGCAGTGGCGTTCGCCGGCAGCTTCAGGAACGAAGCCGACAACCAACCGATGATCGCCAACAGAAGTAGCAGACTGCTCGGCGTCCTGCCGAATCTACGTGAATTGAAAGAAAAGAAGTGGCGCATGAAAAATCCTCCTTGAATTCGGGAATCCAGTGTTTGCGCGCGAAGCGCAACGTTGCGAAGCGCAGGTTTCTTTTCGCCTGCATTTTGGAATGCGTTCTCGACTGGTGAATTCCATCAGCGCCCGAAAAAAAACCTCGATCTGTTTTCGCGCCGCGCCGGGCCGCGTGATTAGGCGCGCGGGACGGCGATGCTATAATCCGCGCGCACTGCCGCAAGCCGGCTGAAGTTCAATCACCGGCGCAACC
>CAZRXE010000170.1:0-1641 GCA_964603695.1 uncultured Heliomicrobium sp. | reverse complement strand
CGCGATCAAAACCTACGGCAGCAGTCGCCAGGCTATATTTTTCGGCAGCGCTACGAGCACTCACCCCAGCCCAACGCCAGCGTTCCGGTGTTTGCAACCAATCTACCAACGTTGCTGCCAGACTATCGCCATCAATGTTTTCCGGCAGCACGGAGCCGCACTCAAACTCTTCGATGACTTGGGCCACCTCGCTTTGCACCGGCCCCAGAAACACGCAAGGGCGGCCAGCCGCAAGGACGCCGTACACTTTGCTCGGCACCACCAAGCCGGCCATGTTCTCTTGCATACAAGCCAGATGAATGTCCGCCGCGCTGAGGCTTTCGGCCAAACTCTCTTTCGGTTGAAACGGCAGAAAGCGCACATTGCGCAACATTGCCTCTTCGACGCGCGCTTGGACTTCCGCCAAACGCGGCCCATTGCCAACAAAGAGCAGTTTGACGCTTGGCGCGCGGATCGCCAGGATTTCCGCCGCTTCGAGAATCGCCTCGAAATGATGGGCTAAGCCGAAATTGCCCGAATACATAATCACCGGCTCGCTGCCCAGTCCCAGGCGTTGGCGAAAAGGGTTCGCCAGGCGCGTGACAGGCTGCACACGAAGGGTGTCAGCCCAGTTCGGAATAAGCACCAATTGCGCTGATTGCAGTCCGCGTTGTCGGAGCCGGTCGCGCATGCAACGCCCGATGCACACCACACGGTCATGCTGCCGCAGGCAAAACGTCGAGAGCCAGCGCAGACAGCGAGCCACGAATCCGTGCGGGCGAATAACGGCGAGCGTTTCGGCGACTTCGGGATATAAATCCTGCGCCCAATGCACGCTCTTCGCGCCCTTGAGCAAGGCCAGCAACGATCCCAAGACCAGCAGCAACGGAGGATCCGTCATCGTGACAATCACGTCTGCACGCCCTGCCGTCAAGGCCCGCCAGAACAAGGCGGGGTACAAACTCATATAACTGAGCGCCCGGCGCCAATTGCTTTTGCGCGTGAAGGGAACGCCCGTCACCCGTTCGACGCGCACATCGTGCAACAGCTCGGACGCAGGCGAATCGGCGATGGTTTGGCTGGTAATGACCGTCACGTCCCAGCCTTTGTGGGCTAAGTTTTCGGCTAGCTCGGCCAGGATTTGGCCCGTCGCGGCCTCGTCCGGCAGATACACACGGTTCAGTAAAAAGACAGAAGGTTTCATCACAATCTCAATGGACGTTGCGGCTACCAGGACAACGAGAAATGCCCACGACTCAGGAAGCCGTCGGACAGGACATTGATCAACCGCACGCAACCGATGATCTGGCGCTTCAGTTCCCGGTCTGAGAGCTGCTCCAGGCCATGAAGCGCAGCCCGCATTCCCTGCGTTTCCGGTTGCAATGCAACACAGGGAAGGTTGTGTCGGAGAGCGAATTCAATAGCGCCCTCGTCGTTGGTGAGGAGGAAAGTTGCCGCAGCCAGCAACGCTTGTTGCTGCGTGGCGGTGAGGTCTTTTTGGTAAACGATGCCTTGGCTTTTAAGCGTCATCCCGCGCATGACTTCATCAAACTGCGCATCTACCAACGCACAACATTCGCTCGGCATCGGCAAGGCAAAGAGCACGTGTTCAGAGAGCAAATACGTCAGCGTCAGGAACAACAACAGTTCCTGCTGGCGCGT
>CAZRXE010000169.1:0-5375 GCA_964603695.1 uncultured Heliomicrobium sp. | reverse complement strand
CGCGATTTCGCTGTGACTAAGGCCGGCGTAATAGGCCAGCTCAATCACTTCGCGCTGTTCCGGGGAGAGTACTGCCAGGGCAGAGCGCACGAATCGCTGACGTTCGGAAACCATGGTCGTGTCTTCGGGACTGGCCGCATTGGTTTCTCTGTCTTTGAGCAAATCCATAGGCTCTTTGCGCCGCTGGTCTTGCCAGCCGGAGCGCAGGCGGTCAATGGCGCGGCTGCGGGCGATGGTTGTCAGCCATGCCAGCGGCATGCCACGGCTGGTGTCGTAACTGGCCGCTTGCCGCCAGACCTGTGTATACACATCCAGCAAGACTTCTTCCGCCGTGCCGGCGTCGCCGAGTACGCGCAGAATCAAGCTATAGATCAGTCGGTTTGTGCTGTCGTAAAGTGCGGCGAGCGCGGATTGATCTCCTCCGGCCACGCCTTGCACATACGAAATCAGTTCTTGGTCGCGGGCCTGGGGATCCATACTGTCCACTGTCCTTGAGGCGATTTGCACCATCAACTCCTGTCAGTTAGCTTACGCTCCATCTCGGGGCCGGATTGTCCGTTTCCAGTTTGCATCAATATTGCTTTGCAGTGGAGGCGACGAGAAAACGCCGCGATCTTATACCAGAAATAAATTGACCGCCAAGCGGCATTTGGTCTCAGACGCGCTTGTCGAATAACCAAACTCACTAACTTTCATTCAGGAGGCATTCAGGAGGCTTATGAAGCTGGACTTTACGGATCAAGTTATAGCAGTGACGGGAGTGGCAGGCAATTTGGGAATGGCTGTGGCCAATGCCTTTGCCGCCGCCGGTGCCGGAATTGCTTTCGTGGATCGTTCACCGGATCGTTTATCGAAGCTGTTTCCCGAATTGGCGGCTTCGCCGGATCATTTCATCGCGCCGCCGACGGACGTGACAGATGTTGCGTCGGTTGCGGTTTCGGTTGAAGCGATTCATCAACACTTCGGGCGAATTGATGCATTGGTCAACACGGCGGGCGGCTATCGCGCCGGGACACCTTTGCACGAAACGCCGGTCAGCGATTGGGATTTTATGCTCAATTTGAACGCGCGTTCGGCGTTTGCCGCTTGCCGGGCGGTGGTTCCCAAAATGCTGGCGCGGCAGTCGGGCAAAATCATCAATGTTTCTTCGCGAGCGGCGCTGCACGGCGACGCCAATCACGCGGCTTACAGCATTTCCAAAACCGCCATCGTGCGGCTGACCGAAAGCCTGAGTGAGGAAGTCAAACGCGAAGGCATCAACGTCAATTGCGTCATGCCCGGATTGATTGACACGCCGCAAAATCGCGCCGCAATGCCCGATGCCGATTTCAGCAACTGGGTTTCGCCCGAAGCCATCGCCGAAGTCATTTTGTTTCTGGCTTCGGATGCTGCGCGCGCCATTCACGGAGCGGCGATTCCGGTTTACGGGCGAAGCTGAGTAGCACTTGTTGATTGGCCGTCACACAAGCTACCCTGCCTGACCGTAACCGTTTTCAGGCGAGGAAAATCATGCCATCAAAACGAAAATTCACACGGCGGCATCGCTTGTTGAGCGCGGCCTTTTGGCTGTTCAGGCAAACTCTGGAACCGGAAAAGATCAAGGAAGAGTCGTTGCGGCTGGACGAGGACGATCCGAAGTTCAGCCGCATCCGCTGTCCGTTGTGTAAATGGCGGCCAACCGCTTTGAGCCGCTGGGAGTGCGGCGATTGCGCTGATCCGGAGTTTTTCTTCAGCGGCTGCGGCATGGTTTGGAACACCTTCGACACCAGGGGGCGCTGTCCGGGCTGCAAACATCAATGGCGCTGGACGAGTTGTCTGTATTGCAAAGAATGGTCGCGCCACGAAGACTGGTACACGAACGACGCTGATTAATTCATTCCCGAAAGCAAGAAAGCACCCTTGAGCATGAACCCGCGCGCGGCTGCGTCTTTTCAAAGCGCAAGCCAGGCAAGAGAGTTGGAAATTCGTCTGCTTGGTCCCTTTCGCATTGCCGTTGGCGGCGTGGCGGTCGAAGAGCGCGCCTGGGGGCGGCGCAAATCGAAAACCTTAATCAAGCTGCTGGCGCTACAGCCGCATCATCAATTACATCGCGAACAGATGATGGAACTGCTCTGGCCTGAGCAGGAACCCGAAGCCGCACTCAACAATCTTCACAAAACCATTCACGCCGCCCGCCGCGCGCTGGAACCCGCGCTGAAATCCGGTGCCGAGTCCCGATTTCTGGTCACGCAGGATCAGCAAATTTCGCTGCGCGCCGTGGGCGGATTGTGGATTGACGTTGAAGCGTTCGAGCGGCAGGGAAGCGAGGCTTTGAAATCCGATGATCTGGCGGCGGGTGAAGCGGCGCTGGCGCTTTATGAAGGCGAACTGCTCGGCGAAGACCTTTATGAAGATTGGGCGGCGGCGCGGCGCGAACGGTTGCGCAGGCTGCATCAGCAATTGCTCAACCATCTGGCGCGATTGCACGAAGCGTGCGGAGATCATCGGCAAAGCATCGAACGGCTCAATCAATTGGTGGTCGCCGATCCATCGGACGAAGACGCGCACCGAAATCTAATGCGGCTTTACGCCCTGACCGGCAATCGGCAACAAGCTTTGCAGCAATTCCAGCTCTGCCGTGACGTACTGCGGCGCGAACTCGATGCTGAACCGGAGCGCGAAACCGTGGCGCTTTATGAAAAGATCGGTTCCGGGCAGTTGCAGGCGTCGGCGATTGCGCCGGCGGTTGCCGATCAAATGTCTTCAGTCGTCGTGGTCGCGGACAGCGAAAGGCCGGCGGTTGTCGCGCCACGGCCTTTGCCGGCAGTGCCGTTGTCCGCGTCGCGCCGCCGCTTCACGATGTTTGGCGGATTGGCGGCATTGGTCTTGTTGGTGGCGCTGGTCGGCGTTTGGTTTTTTCCGCGCGCGCGCCGAGAGGAGAAAATCACTTCATTGGTGGTTTTGCCTTTCGCCAACGAAAGCCGCGACCAGACACTCGAATACCTCAGCGACGGCATCACCGAAAGCATCATCAACAATCTGACTCAACTGGATTCGCTGCGAGTGATGGCGCGCACGACGGCCTTTCGTTACAAAGGCCGCGCCGCCGATCCGCAAGCCGCCGGCAATGAATTGAAGGTCGAAGCCGTCCTGACCGGGACGCTTCAGCAGCGCGGCGAAACATTGATTGTCCAGGCCGATCTGGTTCGCGTCAGTGACGGCGCGCAAATCTGGGGCGAGCAGTACAACCTGAAAACCACCGACGCTTTCACCGTTCAGCAGCGCATCTCGCGCGAAATCACCGAAAAGCTGCGGACGCGATTAACCAACGCCGAACAGCAGCGGCTGGCCAAAAACCATCTGATCAACGTCGAGGCCTACCAGCATTATTTGCGCGGTCGCTTCCATTGGAATCGCCGTACGGTGGCGGAAATCAAAAAAAGCATAGAGGAGTTTCAACTGGCCATTGCCGCCGACCCGGGCTACGCGCTGGCTTATTCCGGACTGGCCGATGCGTACATCAATTTATCGAACACGCACCTGTCACCGACCGAAGCCATTCCGCTGGCGCGCGCCGCCGCCTTGAAGGCGCTCGAACTGGATGGCCAACTGGCCGAAGCGCGCACTTCGCTGGGCGTCATCAAATGGCGCTACGAATGGGACTGGAAAGGCGCTGAAGCCGAATTCAAACGCGCGCTGGAACTCAATCCGAACTATTCCATCGCCCGGCAACGTTACGGACTGTGGCTGATTTATCAGAAGAATTTCGGCGCGGGACGGGCGGAATTGCTCAAGGCGCAGCAACTCGATCCGCTGTCACTGACCATCAGCAGCAACGTCGGCCTGTCTTATTATTTCGAGCGGCAATACGATCAGGCAATTCAACAACTCAATCGCACGCTCGAACTCGATCAGAACTTTCCCTACGCGCATTTCTTTCTCGGTTGGGTGTGGGAGCAGAAAAAAGATTACCCTCGAGCCATTGCCGCTTTTCAGCGAGCCTTTGAAATTGACGGAACCCCGGTCACCCAAGCCTATCTGGCGCACGGACTGGCGCTGAGCGGCAATCGGACAGACGCCGAAAAAATTCTGGCCGAACTGCAAAAACGATCCGTCGTCAGCTACGTTTCGCCGTATTACCAAGCCGTCATTTATGTCGGTCTGGGCGAATCTGAAAACGCCCTTGGCGCGCTGCAACGCGGCATCGAAGACCGTTCCGATTCAATGGCCTTGCTCGGCGTCGAACCGAAATTCGATGGCCTGCGCTCCTCGCCGAAATTTGTCAAAATCCTCAACCTCGTCGGCCTGGCACCCTGAAACAAGAAAACCTGTCACCGCATCATTGACCTGAGTGTGGCCTGGGCAGTGGCATTGACGCCGGCGTTGGCATTGGCGAAAAAAAGGGCAAGCTTCACTTCCCAAACAACAGCTCGCGGTTATTTTCCATTTGCCATATCGAATTTGAGATTGGCCATTGACCATCAGCCCAGGCGCTTCTCGGCAACAACTAAAAACTGACAACAGACAAATTTTCAAAGCCGATAAAACCCGCCTGGAAAAAGCAAAAGTTTTTTTGCCGGTAATTTATTGCCGTTCAAGAGTTTGCCTGTTTGGAAGCGACTGGAAGAATTTTGGAAGCAGGTTTCGGAATTTCGATGGAAGGCGGTTCCGCTAATTTCCCGCTCGAATTCGCGACGCAGTTTACCCAAGAGCAACCATGAAATTTTACGGGTCATTTTTGATAAGGTGCTGGATGATTCGGAATGAAGAAAGCGACCTGCGAACGGTCTTCGATGTCGAATACATTCAGCGTGGCGAACATTTACGTGTCAGTCAATTGGATGAGGCAAACCAATGGATATTGCAAACGCTACAGGCAGACCTGAGTGGGAACTTGACTCCCTCGGAAGGCGAAACAAAATCAGAACCAGAAGAACTGAATACGGAAAATTGATCGTAGCGGAAAAAGCGGAGACGGCATCCACCATGGCTCCAACTTCCATCAAGAAAAAACCTTGCTTCCCGGACGAACAGTGGGCGGCGCTGATTGCGAAGATGTCGGGCGGAGATCAGCAGGCGTTGGCCGAACTTTACGATCAATCCAGCCGACTGGTCTTCAGTTTGATTTTGCGCATTGTGATAGACCATGGCCTGGCGGAAGAGGTCACGCTGGACAGCTTTCATCAAATCTGGCGACAGGCGGCGAATTTCGATCCGGAACGCGGACGGCCCTCGGCCTGGATGCTGACCATTGCGCGCAGCCGCGCCATTGATCGTGTACGTTCGATGTCGCTGACCAGAAAAATGCAAACGCCGCTGGAAGATGCGGCCTTTTTTCTGGCGGGAGACGATTCGCCGGAAGCTTACGTCGTTCTGAGCGAGGAGCAGCGGCGGGT
>CAZRXE010000168.1:0-9748 GCA_964603695.1 uncultured Heliomicrobium sp. | reverse complement strand
GCTGCTGTCGAAGAAAAGCTTCCAAAATGAGTCGGCATCACAGTTGATTTCTTTTGTTGTTGTGAATTTAGCCATGTTTTCCTTTGTCGAATTCCTTGAGTGATTGGACGCGGGCGCGGCGGAATCCGTTAAACCGCGCTCGCGTGTTTGCCGGCATATTGCTGGTGGTCGCCAGGAATGCCGTTTCTCAATGCGCTTGGCGCGTTTACCCATCACACATCCAGCAATCTGACCAGAGTGTCGCGATTCGTCAGACCGACTTTCGTGCCGGTCTTCCGGCCATCTTGAAAGACCACGCACATCGGAACGGAACGAACGTCATAAACATCCGTATAAACATCCGTCCACAAATTCGGTCATATCCCTGCGACTCAAACGGGAACCGCTTTTCGTGCCGACCACTTGGCCATCTTTAAAGACCAGGCATGACGGAACCCTCCTAACGTTGTATTGGCTCATGGTTGCGTCCGAAATATCTATGTCCAGATTGCCCACTTTGACTTTGCCTTGGTAATCATCGGCAATTTCTCCAATGATGGGGGCGAGTTGTCTGCAGGGGCCGGACCACCCGGCACTGGAATATACCGGCACAGGTAAAGGCGACTTCAGCACTTGATCGTTGAAATTGCCGTCATTGAATTCAAGAACATTGGGACTTCCCATAATTATATTCTCCTGGTTTGGAAAAAAGGTTGGATTGGCATCCAACCGAGGTGGATGGATTGAAAGCAACCGCGCGGATTACAAGAGCGAGATTCGCTTCAGGAGTAAGCCGCAGAGATCGAATTGCGGATTGCGCCCGCGTTCAACCGCCAAACCGGCTCGAAAAATAGGCGAATAGCTCGTCTGCATCGGCCAATGATTGGCCGATGCAGACGCCTCAAATTGTTTCCCTCATTGATTGGAGCTTGAGTCCGCAAAAAAACACGGTTCAGGCAGGTGATGGCGCTACTGGTTTTGGGCGAGGCAAAGAAAGTTTGGGGCGATCAGCAGTTAGCGCCGAAACAGCGCAGAGTGGGGGAAGTGCCCTACGTCGTTTCATTTTCGATTATTGAACGAAGGCACCGACATAGGCAATCAGGACGGCTCTGAAAACGGCCATCGGCAAAGATTGTTGCTCATTGTCAGCTTGCTTGTTTCAAGTCGCGCGCGAGCCGCGTAATTCGTTCGACGAGTTGTGGAGAATCAAGATTGTTTTCAATCTCCAGCACCAACCGGCTGCCGACCACAGCGGCGTCGGCGTACCCACAAACTTCGCGGACGTGTTCCGCCGTCGAAATGCCGAAGCCGACGGCGACCGGCAACGACGTGTGTTGTTTGACGCGCGCCACCAGATCGCCGACCGCCAGCGAAAGGTTATCGCGCAGGCCGGTCACGCCGGTTCGCGCCACAACGTAAACAAATCCGCTGCTGTGTTCGGCAATCAGCTTGATGCGTTCATCGGTCGAAGTCGGCGCAATCAGAAAAATTGTATCCACGTCGGCGGCGCGCATTTCGGCGATGAAGCTTTCTGCTTCTTCGGGAATCAGATCGGTAATCAGCACGCCGTCCACGCCCGCAGCTTTCAGACTTTCGGGCAGCTTTTTGCCGGCCTCCTGTTTGGCGAATTGCATCAGCGGATTGAAATAGGTGAACAGCACAATCGGCACGTCACCCAAACCACCTGAATGCCGACGAATGCGCTCGACTAGTGCGAGTACTTCGGCCACGCCGACCGGATTGAGCAGCGCGCGTTCCGAAGCGCGTTGAATCACTGGCCCGTCGGCCATCGGATCGGAAAACGGCACGCCGAGTTCGATCACGTCCGCGCCTGCTTCGGCTAAAGCCAAAATCAATTTTTCAGTCGTCGCCAAATCGGGGTCGCCGGCGGTGATGTAGGGAATGAAGGCTTTGCGGCCTTCGGCTTTCAGCTTGTTGAATCGTTCTGTGATGCGAGTCATTTGGAAAAATTTTGTGAGGGTTGCGTTTGAAGTTTCAGGCGAAGAAAGCACTGGCTTCCATCCGTCGAAATCCACATCTGCATGTATTTATCTAGCGAGAAATACCATTTCTTCAATGCTTTTCGCCGGGCGATTTCCTTCTTACTCATTCGAGTTTCATTCAATTGAGAGTTTTCAATCGAATGTCTTTGTACTGCACTTTCATCGGTTCGCCGGGAATGATCGGCATGGCCAGTACGCCTCGGCGCACGGCCTTGCCGGTTTCACGGTCATCGAGTTCCGCCGTCACCTGACCGTTGATGCGCAACGTGATGTGCGAACCGACTGCGGTGATGTGGTATTCGTTCCATTGATCGGTTTTCAGATTCTTCAGCAGCGCTTCTGATTCGGCAAAATGCGTGACAGTCTTTTTACCGCTTTCGTCAATCAAGACTTTCTCGCCGCGTCCGGCCAGCGAACGACGCGTGCCGTATTCATCCCAGATGCCGCCGATGTATTTTCCCGCGCCGTCCATATCGGCTTGATAGCCGTGAACCAGCCCCTTGTCTTTGACCATACTGCGAAACTGCATGCCGGAATTCGACTTTGCGCCGAAGATGCGAAACTTAAACTTCAACTCAAAGTCCGCGACTTCGCTGCCTTGCCAGACAATGAATTGGTTGTAGGGCGGATTGTGGTCTTTGGTGGTTGTGCCGGTGATTGCGCCGCCTTCAACAGAGAAATAACTCATATCCGGAGCTTGCCAGCCCTTGAGTGTTTTGCCGTCAAAGATTTTCTTCCAGCCGGTTTGGGCTGCGGATGGAGAAGGTATTAACGCAGCGGCGCAAAGCAGCAAAGCCGCAAAGAAAATTGAATGTTTGTAGCTCGAGTTCATTGTTTGTAAATCTTGCCGCCTTTCATCACCAGTTTGATTTTGCGAACGGCTGACACGTCGCGCGTCGGGTCGCCTTCGACGGCAATCAGGTCAGCCAAAAAGCCCGCGTTGACCGAACCGATCTGATTTTCCAGGTGCAGCACTTTGGCATTAATCGAAGTTGCCGATTTCAGAGTTTCAATTGGCGACATTCCAAACTTCACCATCGCTTCCAGTTCGCGGGCATTATCGCCGTGGGCGAAAACGCCTACGTCGCTGCCGGCGGCGATGAGTACGCCGGCGTCGAGCGCCGCTTTCATCATCGCGGGTTTGCGCGATTGATTGCCGACCGACAGCGTCGGGCACAGGGCGACGCCTTTTTCTTTCATCAGGCGGAAGACTTCGGGCGTGCCATCGTCGCCGTGTTCAATGGTTTCCACACCGGCCAATGTCGCGCGGCGCATGCCTTCAGGCGTTGTGGAATGCGCCGCCACCGGAATGCCAGCGCTTTTGGCCAGTTCGACGACCAGCTTCAATTCTTCGAGCGTGAAGGTCGGCGCTGCTCCGGCTTTGCCCCAACGGTAATCGGCGTAAACCTTGATCCAATCCGCGCCTTTGCCTATTTGCGAACGTACCACGCGCGTTAGCGAATCAATGCCGTCAGCTTCTTCCGCGCCCTGCGGCACGTTCCATTCGGTGGCATAGCCTTTTGGGCCGTAACTGCCGCTGACGACAATAGCGCGCGTGGCCACCAGCATGCGCGGGCCGGGAATGATGCCTTGCTGTACGGCTTGTTTAAGGCCGACATCAGCGTAATCCGCGCCTTCGGTTCCCAGGTCGCGAATCGTGGTGAATCCCGCCAGCAAGGTGTCGCGCAAATGATTGGTCGCGCGCGCCACGCGCAGGCTCAGGTGTTCTCGCGCCACTTGATCGTTCCAAGACGTTTCGCTGTAAGGGTGCAGCAAGCAGTGCGAATGCGCTTCGATCAAACCGGGCATCAGCGTCGCGCCGGGCAGTTCGATGACTTTGGCGTCGGCGGGAGCTTTCAATTCACCAACGGCTTCGATCTTTTCGCCGCGCACCAGCACCGCCCAGCCTTCGCGCAATTGTTCGCCATCGAACACGCGCGCCGGTTTGAGAAGATACGCCGTTGCCGCCGGTTGATTTTGCGCGGCAGGCAAAACCACCGAACCGTCCAGCAACACACTGCTCAGACAAAGAAAAAAGATCAGCTTGATTCGTCGCATAAAGATATTTTTCCGTAACTGCGGCGGCCACGTAGTGGCTTTTGTCTTTTAGATACTGTCTAAATTCAGCCGGCTCTACGAGCCGAAGAGGCATCCGTCGCCGCCAATCGTCTGCAAGTCCTGCTGCCGTTCGATTTCATCAAAGACTTCAAGTGCGCCGGGATCGTCGGGAAAAATGCCGAAGTGCAAATAACCTTTTGCGCAATCTGGCTTCGAGTTCTGACTTGTTCAATTCAGCGACCGGAATCGTCGCCACGTTCCCCAAAGACACCGATACCATTTCGCTGCCCATTGATTTACTCCTTCGTAATCGCTTCATCCAAATTCAACAACACGCGCGACACGGCCGTCCACGCCGCCAGTTCTTCCATTCGCACGCCTTTGGGCAGGGTGAAGGCTTTGTCCGGGTCGTTTGTCGCCAGATTCCACGGATTCAGTTCGCCCGTTGCGAAGCGTTCCAATTGGCGGGCTTTCAAGGCCAGCAATTCGTTCAACTCCGCCGCCGCCGGTTGTCGCGAAAGCACACGGCGGAAGGCGAAACTGAGTTTTTCGGCATCGGTCGCGTCGCCTTCTTTGACGGTTTTCAGCGCCAGGGCGCGCGCTGCTTCCAGGAACAAGGTTTCGTTCAGCGTGGCCAGAGCTTGCAACGGTGTGTTTGATCGTGCGCGGCGAACGCAGGAAATATCCGCTGTCGGCGCGTCGAATGTTTGCAGCACTGGGAAAGGAACTGAGCGATAGCGGAAGGTATAAATCGCACGGCGATAGCGATTCTCACCCTTTTCTTCTGCCCACGGTTTCGGGCCGTAGCTGGCGGGAGGCAGATACAAAAATTCCGGCGAAGGCGGAAAGACGCTCGGCCCGCCGACTTTCGCGTTCAGCAAACCGCTTGTGAGCAGGGCAATGTCGCGAACGGATTCGGCTTCGACGCGCAGCCGACTGCCGCGCGCCAGCAAACGGTTGTACGGGTCGCGCTGCATCAACTCCGGCGTGACTTTCGACGATTGCCGATACGCTGCCGACGTCACAATCAGGCGCTGAATGTGTTTCAAGCTCCAGGGCGTGGTGACTGGTGGTTGGTGGTTGGTGGTTGGCGACTTCGCCCCTTCCATGAATTCAACGGCCAGCCAATCCAGCAATTCAGGGTGCGACGGCGCTTCGGACTGTTTGCCGAAGTCTTCCGACGTGGCGACCAGCCCCGTGCCGAAATAAGTTTGCCAGACGCGGTTAACGGCAGTGCGCGCGGTGGTCGGCGCTTGGCGATCCGTCATCCATTCGGCCAAACCCAGCCGATTGTTCGGCGCACCGGCAGGCAGCGGGTTCAAAAACGCGGGCACACCGGGGCCGATTTGTTTGTCGGGCTTCAAAAAATCGCCGCGCTTCAAGGTGTAAGTCGGGCGCATTTCGCTGCGTTCGTTATAAACCAATTGCGAAGAGCCTTCGGGATGCTCGCGCCAAAGCGCGGCGATGCGTTCGTTATCGGCTTTCCAATCGGCAACGGTCGTTCGCCAGTAACCGAAGACTGTTTGCGTTTGCACTTCGCTGCGTTGGTTACGCGGGATCGAAAGAATCTCGCGGACCTTCGCCGGCAGCGGATCGGCAACGGCTTCTTTGGCCGTGGTTACGGACACGCGCATCCGGCCCAGATTGTTGTTTTGGTTGTCGTCGCTGTTCCAGCCGCCGTGATTTTGCTTCAGGTAAACAGTTAGCAGGATTTCGCCTTCCAGGTTGATGGGCGCTTCGGCGACGAAGACGGCTTGGCGCGGGACGTTACGTTGGCCTGGGCCGGCGTCGAATCCCCAGGCGGTTTCGTCCTTGCCGTCAATAGCGAAATCAATCGGGCCTGTGACGCGCTTGCGATTGGTTTTATCGTAAAAGATGGATTCCAAATCGCGTTCGGGCTGATTGAAATCAGCGGTCGCTTTGACCAGTTTGATCTTGGTGATTTTCTTCGGATCGGCGACCGGAGCGGCTTCAACTTCAAATTCTGTCAGCGCGCCCAAGCCTTTGGTCGAACGTCCTGGGCCGCCCAGCGGCAGGTTCGGATCGTTGAGCATTTCCAGGCGAAAGGCGGCGATGTTTTTCAACTCGGTTTTCCAGGTCATCTTCACGCGATGTTTGGTCGGCGCGTAGCCTGCGGCCAGAAAGGATCCGTCTTTGTAGGCAATGTATTTTTGCCCGCCAGTGGAAATGTCGTCCACGTCCGGGCGGGCGATGATCCATTCGGGCTGATTCTTTTTGGCGGCGTCTTCCCAGACAGCCATTCGTGTTTGCCAGTCGGGCGTTTTGTGTTGTAACTCGGCTTCAAGCTCGCGCGTGCGGCGGAAGATTTCGGCGCGCTTCATTTCTTCTTCCGGCGTGTAAACGGCGATGTTCGATTCGTGCGAATTGTTCAGGAAGGCGAAGAGTTTGTAGTACTCCTCCTGTTTCAGAGGATCGAATTTGTGGTTATGGCATTGCGCGCATTGAATGGTCAGTCCCAGCACGCTTTTGCCGATGGCGTCCATGCGGTCGAACATCGCTTCCATTCGGAATTGTTCAGGTTCGATGCCGCCTTCTTCGTTAATCATCGAATTGCGCAAAAAGCCTGTGGCCACGATTTGCTCCTGCTTGGGGTTTGGCAGCAAGTCTCCGGCGATTTGTTCGATGATGAATTTGTCGTAGGGCTTGTCCTGGTTGAACGAATTGATGACCCAATCGCGATAAAACCAGACGGCGCGCTGTTTGTCTTTTTCGTAACCGTCCGAATCGGCGTAACGCGCGGCGTCCAACCACAAACGCCCCCAGCGTTCGCCGTAATGCGGGCTGCTCAGCAAACGTTCGACCTGTTTTTCATAAGCCTGCGGCGACTTGTCGGCCAAAAAAGTGTCCACTTCCTGCGGCGTCGGCGGCAGTCCCGTCAAATCCAAACTCAGGCGGCGCAGCAAAGTGATTCTGTCCGCTTCAGGCGCGGGCGCGAGGCCCTCTTTTTCCAGGCGCGCCAGAATGAAGGCGTCAATCGGCGTTTTCACCCAGGCTTTGTTTTTAACTTCGGGCAACGCGG
Organism: uncultured Heliomicrobium sp.; assembly: GCA_964603695.1. Taxonomy (GTDB): domain Bacteria; phylum Acidobacteriota; class Blastocatellia; order RBC074; family RBC074; genus RBC074. The sequence continues at coordinate 2,668 of CAZRXE010000168.1, read as the reverse complement.
GGCGAACGGGCGGAGTGAAAGCCCAGTGCGTCGGAATTGCGGATTGCGGATTGCGGATTGCGGATTCATCTTCCGGCCATTCCGCGCCTTGCTCAATCCAGAGTTTAATCAGCAGGATTTGTTCGGCGCTGAGGGGTTTGCCGCCCATAGGCATGCGAGCTTGGTCGCTCAATCCGGCGACGCGGCGATAGAGTTCGCTGTCGGCGGCGTTGCCGGGTTTGATGACTTTGCCGAGCGCGACTTTTTTTGAATCCAGCCGCATCCCCGCAGCCTGTTTCTTTTCGCCGTGACAGCCCGCGCACGAAGCGGCGAAGATCGGTTGAATGTCGCGCAGGAACGAAACTTTATTAGCCTGTTGCCGCGCTTCGGTTCCCGATTGGGACCAGACCAGACTCAACACAGCCAGAGTGATGACAAGGTACGCCGAACGCTTTTTCTTACTCATTTGAGTTCCAAAGCCTGCTTTGTTCCGGCAGGCGTTTTCGATTCAAGCGGTTGATTGCTGACGCCGCCGCACCACGACAGCGTCGTCAAATTGGGAGTTTCGAGAAGTTCGTTTGAAGAGCCGGGAGTGTAGCGTCCGGGCGAGGTTAATGACAAGGTTTGACCAATGAGTGAGTTGAGGACGGCGACGGAAAAAAATCGTCACCTTGATTTGGCCGCTTTGGAACGCGCCAGCGCATGGCGAACCGCCTCTTCGCCGCCGACCATTTTTAACAAATCGGCCACCGTGCAATGCGCTTCGACTGGATGGCGCAATTTGAGCTTGAGGTTGATGTCGTACTGATTGCGGCGACCGTCTTTGTTGCGGGTCAAAACTCCCGCGCCTTCCAAATCCGCCACGATTCTTTGTACGGCGCGTTCGGTGATGCCGACTTTGTCGGCCACTTCGCGCATTCGCAAATCCGGCTGCAAGGCCAGACAAATCAGCACGTGCGAATAGTTCGTCAAAAACGTCCAGTTGGCTTCGATGGGTTTGGGTTCCTCTTTGGTCGGCGTTTGTTTGGTTGGCATTTGGGTCTCCAAAAAATCCGGCTCGGCGAATCTCCGAAAGCCGAAAAATAAAACACGAAAATATTGTCGTGAATCCTATGACGTGATAAGGTTGTCGCCAGTGGATTATACGGCGCGCCGATCTCAAAACAAGACGGAGCGTGACAAAACCAATCAACCAAGAAAGGAATTGAATTCGTGGAGAAGAAAACTGCGATTACGGTAGCGCACGGCGACGGCATCGGGCCGGAAATCATGAAGGCGACACTTTTCATTTTGAAAAGCGCGGGAGCCGCGCTGGACGTTGAGACAATTGAAATCGGGGAGAAGGTTTACAAGGCGGGCTATACCTCCGGCATTCGCCCGGAAGCCTGGGATTCGTTGCGGCGGACGAAAGTGTTCTTGAAAGCGCCGATCACCACGCCGCAAGGCGGCGGGATGAAAAGCCTGAACGTCACGATTCGGAAGACGCTGGGCTTGTACGCCAACATCCGTCCTTGTCGCGCTTATGCGCCGATTGTGCGGACGAATTATCCCAATATGGATTTGGTCATCATTCGCGAAAACGAAGAAGACCTTTACGCGGGCATCGAACATCAGCAAACAGAGGAAGTAGTGCAATGTCTGAAGCTGATTTCGGTGCCGGGATGCCAAAAGATTGTGCGCTATGCGTTCGAGTATGCGCGCGCGCGGGGGCGCAGGAAAATCACCTGCCTGACGAAAGACAACATCATGAAGTTGACCGACGGTTTATTTCACAAAGTGTTTGACGAGATCGCCGCAGATTACCCGGAAATCGCCGCCGAACATTTGATCGTGGACATTGGCATGGCGCGCATTGCCGCCACGCCGGAGCGGTTCGATGTCGTGCTGGCACCAAATCTTTACGGAGACATTGTTTCGGACGTTGCCGCCGAAGTCTCCGGCTCAGTCGGGTTGGCAGGTTCGGCCAACATCGGCGACCACGGCGCGATGTTTGAAGCAGTACATGGTTCCGCGCCGGACATTGCGGGCAAGAACGTCGCCAATCCGTCGGGCTTGTTGCTCAGCGCGGTGAAAATGCTGGCGCACATTGGGCAAGGCTCTGTGGCTTCCGCGATTCACAATGCCTGGCTTTGCACGATTGAAGACGGCATTCACACTGCGGACATTTACACCGAACAGCAGAGCAAACAGAAAGCCGGCACGCGAGAATTTGCCGAAGCAGTGGTCACGCGACTAGGCAATAAACCGAAACATTTCGCGCCCGCGTTTTATCAGGCCGAAGCACTGCACCTGCCTGTTTACGAGCGCAAAGCGCCCGCGAAAAAAGAAACCGTGGGCGTGGATGTGTTTTTGAACTGGCGCGGCCAGCAAGTGGAAGAATTGGCGGCGCAACTGCAAACCGCCGCCACAGCCGATCTGAAACTTTCGATGATTACCAATCGCGGCGTGAAAGTCTGGCCGGAAGGCTTTCCCGAAACCTTCTGCACCGATCACTGGCGCTGCCGTTTCCAACCCGAAGTCGCCGGCGTGGTCACGCAGGAACAAATCGTGACTTTGCTCGGTCGCGTGGCGCAGGCCGGACTGGACTTCATCAAACTGGAAACGCTCTGTAGCTTTGACGGGCGTCCGGCGTTTTCGCTGGGACAGGGACAATAAACTTCGGGCACAGTGCCGGGGGGGGGGGGGGGGG
>CAZRXE010000167.1:0-10115 GCA_964603695.1 uncultured Heliomicrobium sp. | reverse complement strand
AGCAGGAATTTGGCTGGGAAGAAATCGTCGCCGCTGCCGAAGCCTGGGGTGAATGGCAATCGTTTGTGACGGAAGCCCGGCAAGCGTTGTCGTGTTTGGTTTATGCCGCCGAAACAGACCAACTGCCCGCCGCCGCTGAAGTCCGCGAAGCGGCCACGGCTTTTCGCTACGCGCACAATTTAATCAGCGCCGAAGACACGCAACGCTGGCTCGACCGTTGGGAAATGACCGTTGGCGATTGGATGAATTGTTTGCGCGGACAATTGCTGCGGGACGCCTGGGCGGCAAAGCTCGACCAACTCGTCGCGGCGCATCCGGTCAGCGAAGAAGACCTTTTCACGGTTATTAAAGATTACGCGGTTTGCGCCGATCAGCTTCAGGACTGGGCGCGAAAACTGGCTGGACGCGCGGCGCTGGCATCCCGCGCCGCCGCTGCCGGCTGCTTCGATGCGGCGACTGAATCACCGCGCGATTTGGTTTCCCGCATCGAAGCTGAGTTTCAGCAACGACGGCAACAGACCGTCACTCCCCGACTGCTCGAAACCAAAGTCAACGATCACCGTCTGGACTGGATTCGCTTCGAGTGCCGCTACCTGCGTTTTGCCGACGAACGCCAGGCGCGCGAGGCCGCTTTTTGCGTTGCCGAGGACGGCTTGACGCTGGAAGACGTCGCCCGCGACGCCCGCTGCGAAGTCCGCCAATGGAGTTTTTATCTGGATGAAATCGAAGCCGGCGCACGCCCGCACTTTCTGGCCGCGCGGCAAGGCGATTGGCTAGGCCCGATTTCAATGATGAATGCCTTTTCGGTGTTTTCGGTCGTCCAAAAACAAATGCCGGCGGCGGCAGACCCGGAAATCAAACAACGCGCCGAACAAGCGATTCTAGGCGGGATGATGGAGCAAGCAATCAACGAACGAGTGAAGTGGATGCTGTAAGTCCAGAAAAGGAAAAAGCAAATGAACAACAAGCAAATCGCGCTCGAACAAATGCCGATGATGAAATTGCTGCCCATCGAGTTGAAACCTTTGGTGATGGATTGTTTCGTCCCGGCCAGTTTCAGTTTTGGCGGCGACATCGTCACCGAAGGCGAGGAAACCGACGCCGTTTACGTACTGGCCGAAGGCCGCGCGCGAATGGTTAAACGCGGTGCGAACGGCGAGGAAATCCCGCTCAACGTTTTGCGCCCCGGCGAAACTTTCGGCGCGACGGGCTTGCTTGATCCGACCGCATTGGCCAACGGCGGCAAACGCGCAACCACCGTTCGCGCCAGCAGCGATGTGCAGGCTTTCAAACTCGACCCGGCGCTGTTTCAAGCCTTGCTGCAAAATCATCCCGAAATCAAAAACTACTTCGACCTGGAACAACGTCAACGCCAACTCGCCAATTTCATCAAGCTGTACACCGTTTTCGCCAAGCTCCCAGCGGAAGCCTTGAAGCTGATTGCCGCCGAAGCCGAACTCGTCGCGGTCAATGCCGGCGATGTGGTCATTCGCGAAGGCGACGGCATCGGCCCGATGTTTCTGGTCGAAGACGGACGTTTGCGCGTGCTGGGCAAAGACGGAACGCGGCAACGCGAACTCGCCTTCCTGCGCAAAGGCGATTTATTCGGCGAAATGGCCATCGCCAAAAATCAACCGCGCCGTGCCACGGTCGAAGCGTTGACACCTTGCCGCTTAATCAAAATCAGCGAAGCGACCTTCGGCAAACTTTACGCGGGCTTTCCCGAATTCCGCGCCAAGATCGAAGAGCGCATCGCCGGTTACGATTACAAAAAGACCGCACGGTTGCCGCTGGATTTCGCGCAGGAGATTTTGCCGGCCAACGCCGAACCCGTTGAACAGGTCGGTCCGCGCCAACTCGACGAACGCAAAACCGCTGCGCAGCTTGGGCCTTTCGCCACTGACGAAGGTCACTTCGTCAAAGGCAACAAAAGAATTCGCAGCTTCCCGCACGTCAAACAGATTGACGAAATGGATTGCGGCGCGGCCAGTCTGGCGATGGTTTGTCGTCATTTTGGCCGCAAAGTTTCCATCACGTGCATTCGCCAGGCAGTTCACACGGCGACGGACGGAACCAGTTTGCGCGGAATTTGCCAGGGCGCGGAAGCCCTGGGCTTGGCTGCGCGTTCGGTCAAAGCGTCTCGAACCAACATCGGGAAAATGCCACTGCCCGCCATCATTCACTGGGACAACTATCATTGGGTGGTGCTGTTCGACGTAAACGAGACGCACGCCTGGATTGCCGATCCGGCCAGTAACGTTCGCAAAATCACGCGCCAAGAACTCGACGAAAAATGGAACGGTTACGCCGCGCTGTTCGATTACACCGAAGCCTTTGAACAAGCGCCGGAATCGCGCACAAGCTTCGGCTGGCTGATGCCGTTTCTGAAACCGTTCACGGGCATCTTCGCCAAAGCCTTCGGACTGGCCGTCATTGTCAGCGCGCTGCAAATGCTGCTGCCGGTCTTCACGCAAGTCATCGTGGACAGCGTGCTGGTCGAAAACGATTCCAGTTTGCTCGCGATGATGATCGGCGCAATGCTGGTCGTGTTGGTTTTTATGACCGTGGCGATGCTGGTGCAGCGGTATCTGCTCAGCTTCGTGGCCGTCAGGATTGATTCGTCCTCGCTGGATTTCATTACGAGGCGCTTGCTGGCCTTGCCGATTAGTTATTTCGCCGCGCGCAAAACCGGCGACATTCAGCGGCGTATTCAAGGCGTCCGGCAAGTCCGCGAATTCCTGGTGCAAAACGGCGTCAACGGATTGACCGCCGTTGCGCAAATCGCCGCCGCCGTGGCGCTGATGTTTTTGTACAGCCCAATGCTGGCGGTGGTTTTTCTGGCCGTTGCGCCGCTGTATGCAGGCTTGATGAAGTTTTCCAGCAAACGGCTGGGGCCGATGTTCGACGATCTGGAAGAAGCTTACGGCAAATACGCTTCGCACCAGATTGATGCCATCAAAGGCATCGAAACCGTCAAGGCACTGGGCGCGGAAAGCAGCCTTCGCGAAAAGATGCTCAATGAATTTCACGGCCTGGCCAACAAACAATTCAAATCGAATTTCCTGCTGATGAGCTACGAAGGTGCCGTGCAGACGGTCGGGTTTCTTTCGATGGCGATGTTTCTGTTCGTTGCGGCCAATCGAGTGATGGCCGGCGAAATGACCATCGGCGCGATGGTCGCGTTCAACTCACTGGTGGCGATGGCCAACGCGCCGATCCTGACGCTGCTTTCAATGTGGGACAACTGGCAATTCGCCGCCGTGCTGCTCAACCGCATGAACGACATCTTTGAATCGGAGCCGGAGCAGGGAAGCGACCATTCGGCGTTGAAACCGGTGCGCTCGTTGGAAGGCCGCGTGCGGTTGCAAAACGTCAGCTTTCATTACGGCGGTTCGGATTCGGCGAAGATTTTGGATGATATTTCGATTGACATTCCGGCGGGCAAAACCGTCGCCGTCGTAGGCCGCAGCGGTTCAGGCAAAACCACGCTGGTCAAATGTCTGGCCGGAATGCTGGAACCGACGGCGGGCGCGATTTTCTTTGACGATGTGGAACAGAAGAAACTTCGCTACCGCGATTTGCGCCGACAGATTGGTTTCGTCTTGCAGGAAAATTATTTGTTTGACGACACCATCGCCAAAAACATTGCCTTCGGCGAAGAAGACCCCGACGTGGAGCGCGTCGTTTGGGCGGCGCGCGTGGCCAACGCGCATGACTTTGTTGATCGGTTGCCGCTCGGTTACGACACCCGCGTCGGCGAAACCGGCATCGCGCTCTCCGGCGGCCAACGCCAACGCCTGGCCATCGCCCGCGCCGTTTACAACAAACCGCCGATTCTGATTTTCGACGAAGCGACTTCCGCGCTCGACACCGAATCGGAAAAAGCCGTCAAGGAAAACATGGATCAACTGCTCAAAGGCCGCACGTCGTTCGTCATCGCCCACCGGCTGAGCACCATTCGCGACGCCGACATCATTCTGGTCATCGAAAAAGGCAAGCTCGTCGAACAGGGCAGCCACGACGAACTGATGGCGCGACAAGGGCTGTATTACTACCTCAGCAGCCAGCAGCTTGGACTGTAAGCTGAACTCATCTCTCCATTAACGCGTGAGCCTGGCTCCGGCACGACGGTGACGCTGTCGTGCCGGAGCTTTTTTGCGCGTCCGATGCGGTCGCTGTGCAAAAAATAAATTTTGGCGCTGGTGGTTTTCACGGCGCTCTCTCGCCTTTTACTGTTACCGCAGTTGCGGTGAAAGAGCGCAAGTTCCAAGTTCAATGAGTTTCAACTCGCATAGGAGAATCCGAATGACCGTAGATGAGCAGTTGATTTCTGATCGTTTTCCGCGCGCCTCCGCTTATCACCCCGAGTGGGTAATAAGCGGTGCGAGCGGCGGAGCCAATCCTCTTTGGCTAACCGAATGGCTGTGCGAAGGCCTGGCTTTGCAGCCGGGCATGCGCGTGCTCGACCTGGGTTGTGGACGCGCGCTGTCGTCCATTTTTCTGCACCGTGAATTCGGCGTACAGGTGTGGGCGACCGATCTTTGGTTTAGCGCGTCCGAAAACATCCAGCGGGTACGTGATGCAGGCGTTGGCGACGGCGTCTTTCCGATTGCCGCCAATGCGCGGTCGCTGCCCTTTTCCGAAGAGTTCTTCGACGCCGTGGTGTCCATAGACTCGTTTATGTATTACGGCACTGACGACCTTTACCTGAATTACCTGGCGCGCTTCGTCAAACCGGGAGCGCCGGTGGGAATTGCGTTGGCCGGCTATACGAGCGAAGTCAACGAGCCAATCCCTGCCCATCTGTCCGCGTGGTGGGCCGACGAAATGGCGCACTGCATGCACTCCGCCGACTGGTGGCGGAAACACTGGGAGCGCGGCGGCGTACTCGATGTGGCCGTGGCGGACACGCTGCCTGAGGGCTGGCGGTACTGGCGCGACTGGCTCAAGCTCGTGGCACCAGAAAACGAACGGGAGATTCAGACATTGGAAACGGATGCCGGGCGAACCTTCGCTTACGTCCGCGCCATCGGCCGCCGCCGCTCGGAGGCAAAGTTATTCGATCCGGTACTAACGATTCCTGGGGCATACGCGATGAAGCCATTGCTGCGCTTGCCGTAACTCAACCGCGCGGCGGCAGGTTGAAAACCTGCTTCGCTCCGCGCTTAACCCCCGCGCCGGCGCGCGTCTATCTCTGACACGCGCCATTTTTATTTTTCAGCACTGGTGGTTTGCGCCGTGCGTTTGCGCCTTATGCAGCGAGCGCAATGAGGCGCTCAACAACCAACTTTGAAGAAACCAAAAGGAGATTTTTTATGAAACAACAAATCGTGAACCATACTTCCAGCGTGAATGAAACCCCGCATGGGCAGGCGCTGGCGGCAACCGACCTCCATGACCTGCCGGTCAGCGAGGCCGACCAAGCTGAGGTGAAAGGCGGCGTCGTGACCATTGAGTACCTGGTACTCGGGACATTTGTCCCCTCACCATCCCGCCCGTCACAAACGCTCGTCAAACCCAGATAAACGGCCCAAGGGGAGCGAGCTTCATCCCCAAACTATCCCGCGCGTCATTGCATTTTGTCATTGCACTTCGCTCCGGTACTTCGGAATCACCGAAGGCCGGAGCTTTTTTTATGCGTACCGCGCGAACTGTCCGCAAAATAAATCACGGCGTTGGTGGTTTTCGCCTCGCGGCTGCGCCTTATGCAACGAGCGCAATGCGGCGTTCGCAATCACAAACTTTCAAGCATTGAAACCATTACCCGGGAGCATGAAATGAAACAACCAGAATCCGAGATGAACGAAGTCGCGGCGCACACGGACAACGACGAGTTGGCTGCGTGCCTTGCCGACGACCTGCCGTTGACCGACGAACAGGCCGAAGCGGCCAAAGGCGGCATTGTCGGCGGCAGCAATGCGAATATCGCCAATTATCCGCATCAACTTTCGCTACGCTAACAAGGAGAATGTCATGAAAAAGGTATTGATAGCAGTGATGGTGGGTATGGCGTTGGCGGGCGCGGCACTCGCGCAAACTCCGCCGGCAGCCAGAGTGAAAATAGCCGTGGTCGAATTCACGCCGGGGCCGCAGGCCGCCGGAATGACTCACGAGGCCAAGCGCCATCTGCAAGCCAGTTTGGCGTTCGCATTGGTGCAAAGCCGCAGCTTCGACGTTGTGGATGTTAAGTGGACGCGCGAGGCGTCAGCGGACGATCTCGCCGCCATCAACGGCAGTGCTTCGACGGCGGCGGCGGTCAAGCTCGGCAAACGGCTTGGCGTGAGCTATGTCCTGACCGGGGCTGTGGTGGAATACACGCCGCAGGGCGCGGACGGCTCTGGTCACTTGATCTGGCAGACACGCTTCATCGAGGTGGCCACCGGCAAGGTCAAACACGCCGACGAAACGACGCAGCTGAGTACGAGCGCCATGCGGACAAACGGCGTCGCCGAAATGCACACGAAGACGCTGAAACCCGCCATCGAGAAGCTGACGGCGACGCTTGCGGGATTGAGGTATTGATCGCGACAAGAGATTGGCGAGATGGTGGCTTGATTTGAGGGCTTGTTGTATGTTGCGGCGGTTCAATAACAAAAGGAGTTCGACAACGTGCCTCAAATGACCGCAGCGGAACTCGAAGCGTTTACCCACGCGCATTTTCCTCAAATGGACGGCTTCGGCTTTCGGGTCGAAGAGGTCGAAGATCGCTTTCTGCGGATTCGATTGTTTTACCACTCGCGGCATTTGCGTCCGGGCGGAACCATTTCCGGCCCGGCGCTGATGACCTTGGCGGATATGGCCGTCTATTTTGCCGTGCTTTCGATGATTGGGCCGGTGATGCTGGCCGTGACCACCAGCTTGAACATCAACTTTCTGCGCAAACCCGCGCCGGCGGATGTGATTGCCGAATGCCGGTTGCTGAAACTCGGCGCGCGGCTGGCGGTAGGCGATGTGCGAATGTTTTCCGACGGCGAAAGCGAACCGGTCGCACAGGCGACGGTGACTTATTCGATTCCGCCGAATTCCTGAGTCGGACAGCCAAGCTTGATTGTCCATTTGCCATTTTGGATTTGTTATTTGTCATTGCCAGAAACCGGTGCGTGGCCAATGAAAAATGACAAATCCAAAATGGCAAATGGAAAATGAAAACAGCGATTACCCTGCTGTCACTTTTGCCAATCTGCTTACTTGACGTTGATTTTCACGGTGTTGGTCGGTTTGCCGTCCACGGTCAGGACGACATCCACTTCGCCTTTGCCGGCCAGTTCGCGCGGCAGGAAGGCGTTGATTTGATCCAGTCCCGCCAGACCGGTTTGGCCGCCCGCGTAAGTCACCATCGAATCCGCGCCGCCAATCGTCGCTTTGACGCCGGACAAACCGCTGCGGAAGCGAATGCCCGTGCCGTACAAAATGATGTAGACCGTTTCCGTCGCCGGGCCGACATCCACCGGCACGGAGACGAATCGTTGCGACGCGGCGTCGAATCTGAACAGCGGTTCGTAGACCAATTCGTTGTTGGCTTTGACGCGCAGGGCGACTGCCGCCGCCACGCCCTGGCCGCTGGCATTGGCGGAAAACAAGCCCGGCGCGACGGATTCAATGCGCGCGCGGCTCGGCGCGATGCGACCGCTGCCGTCCGTAATTGTGACCAGCGCATCGCCTGCGGCGGTGCCTGTCGGAACCAGATAGTTGATCTGTCCCGGCGAAACGAAAAACAGCGGCGCTAATCGCTCGGTGTTCGTGCTGTCTTTGATCTTGAGGCTGGTTCCGGCCAGAGCCGTCGGCAGCGGCGTGCTGTCGGCGATGACAGTGTTGCCGGCCAGTGCCGCGCCAAACGCCACGCTGATGGATTCCGGCGCGATTGCCGCGCCCAGATAGCTGGCCGCCGAAACGCTGGTCGAAGTCAGCACCGGCTCGGCGTAAATGAAATCGTCCACCACGGCCAGATCGGTCGTGGCACTTTCGGCGGGGCCGGCGGTCACCTGGCCGTTTGCGAAGTTAAACACCTGCGTCGTTCCCGCCGTCACCACCACGCGCGTCACCACTGGCGCGTTGAACAGCACGCCCAAAAATTCAGGCTGTCCGCTGTTTGTCACCGGCACGAAGAATTTGCCCAGGCTGACCGCGCCGTTGAAGTATTCGATGCTGGACGTATTGGCCAGTTCAACGTCCAGGAAGATCGCGCCGAATCCGCGCGTGGCCGCCGGAACGGGCGTGGTCGTGGGCGCGCCGGCCAACACGAAATTGACTTCGTATTTGTTGGAGTTGAACGCGGCGAAAGTATTAGCCGGGCTGAACGCCGGGAACTGATTGGCTGCGGCCGCATTGGCACTGGCGAATCCGTCGCCCGAAACAGCCAACACTTCGCCGAACAGTGCTCCGCGCGCCTGAAAGCGATTGACGGGAATGCCTGTGATTTTATTCGGCACGATGACCGTGGTGACATTGTTGAAATCCGTGCCGTCCAATCGCACTGCGTCCCAATTGATTTCGCGGCGACCGGCGGTTTGCGGTGGAGGCGCGGTGCCGTTGTCCGCTCCCGCCGCCGTGCGGAAGGCGTTCAGCGACGTGGTCGCTTCCGCAGTGCCCGCGCCCGCAAATGCCGTTGCCGCCGCCGCCGAAGTTGCGGCGACCGGTTCGCCGTAAATGAAATCGTCGGTGGCCACCTGGTCATAAATCGGCGCTTGATCCGGCAGCCCAGCGGTCACTTGATTGTTCGCGAAGTTGAATATCTGCGAAGTGCCCAGTGTGATGACGGCGCGCGTCACCACCGGCGCGTTGAACAGCACGCCCAAAAAATCCGCCTGCCCGCTGGCACCGACCGGCGCGAAGAATTTGCCCAGACTGACCGCGCCGTTAAAGTATTCGATGCTGGTGGTATTGGCCAGTTCAACGTCAAGAAAGATGACGCCGAAACCGCGCGTGGCTCCGGCTGCGGGCGTGGTTGTGGGCGCGCTGGAAAGCGCGAAGCTCACTTCCAGTTTGTTGCTGTTGAATGGCGCGAAGGTGTTGGCCGGACTGAAGGCTGGGAATTGATCGGCAACGCCCGCGTTGGCCCCAACGAATCCGTCTCCGGCAACAGCGAAAACTTCCTTGAAGATGATGCCGCGCGCCTGAAAGCGATTGACGGGAATGCCTGTAATTTTGTTCGGCACGATGACTGTGGTGACGTTGTTGAAATCCGTGCCGTCCAGGCGCACGGCGTCCCAATTGATTTCGCGGCGTCCGCCCACTTGCACGCCAGCGCCGGCACCATTGTCTGTGCCCAGCGCGGTGCGGAAGTTGTTCAGGGCGGAGGTTGCCTGCGCGTTGCCCGCGCCGCTGAAGACCTGCTGTGCCAGCGCCGATTGCGCCGGCAGCATCATTCCCAGCAATACCGCGCACACCGCGCCGAACGTTTTAAGACCAAAGCGACGAAAATGAAGATCGAACTGTTTCTGCATCGAAAGGCACTCCTTTGGGTTACAGGTTGTTTCAAGAAAGGGGAAATGATCTGGCGACAAGGCGCGCGCCCGGAGAATGCAATCAAGTCTTGCAATGAGTTGATGAAGCCTGTTTGCCAGTCTCCGGGCTTGATTGCTCGCGAATTCTCTCGGACGCGCGCTTTGCCGCCAAATGAAGTTTTCAATCCTTGCGGCATCGCCGCATCACGGGCGGAAAATAACCGTGGCGCGGACTGAAAGTCTTAAGGCTGGGTTGAAATTTACTTGAAAGTTTTTTGAAAGAGGTTCGCCACGAATTTTTCGCCGATTTTTGGCAAGTTTCATTTCACAGATAACAGTTCGCTACTTATTTTCCATTTGCGATATGAAATTTGAAATTAGCCATTGGCCAATCAGCTCAGGCATTTATCGGCAATCAATGGCAAATGAAAAATTACAATTGAAATATGGAAAATGAAAAAGGCTGTTATCTACTTTTCAGGACTTATGAAACTTGCCCGATTTTTAGCAAGGTTTGTCTGGCCAGTTCCGGGGCTTAATGGTAAGTTGCCGCGCGTGCCCGAAACCCTACCGTAGTTCAATTATCTTTCTTCACCAAATTTTGAGGCTAGGCACATGCATAGTTTCCGAGCGAGTAGTGTACTGATTGCTAAATTCAGGAGGCAGGGAAGT
>CAZRXE010000166.1:0-2359 GCA_964603695.1 uncultured Heliomicrobium sp. | reverse complement strand
TCGCGACTGTGATGTCGCCGTGCGAAGTGTGCAGGATCACTTCCTTGCGCATTTCGTCCACGGTGGCGTCGCGGAAAGGTTCTTCGCGTTTGGCTTCGATTTTGATGCTGACGATTTTGATTGGCGTCGTGGTCTTTTGTTCTTCGTCGGCTTCGGCTTGCGAGATTTGATCCACGACTTCTATGCCTTCGGTGATTTGTCCGAAAGCGGAATATTGGCCGTCGAGTTGCGGTTGCGACGAAGCGCAGATGAAAAACTGCGCGCCGTCGCTGTTGGCTTTGCCTGGAATGCGGACGGTGGAAACAGTGCCGGTCATGTGCTTCACGTCGCTGAATTCATCCGGCAATTGATTGAGCGCGCCAGTTCCCCATTTGGTGCGCGGCGTTTTGGGGTCTTTCAGCAGCGGGTCGCCGCCTTGAATGATGCCCAGTCGTATGACGCGGTGAAAGGCCGAGCCGTCGTAAAAACCGGCGCGGGCGTTTTTGATGAAGGCTTGAACGTGTTTGGGCGCTTTGGCCGGCAGGAATTCAAAACGTATGACGCCGAGGTCTGTGGTGATGACGGCTTCGAGCTTGGCGGCTTCTTCCAGCGAAACGGGCGGCGGTTCAGCGCCGGGTTGCGGCGCGTTCTTTTTGCGCGCGGGCGGTGTTTGCGCGAAGACGGAACTTGCCAGCGCAATCAGCAACAGTGCCAGTCTGCAGACGCGGCGACGCGCCGACACGGCGACACGACGTTTTTCGCCTAGTCCCCCAGTCCCCCACTCCCCTAGTCCCGATTCAATCCGCAATCTCTTCATAACTCTTTCTCCGCCATTTCAATCGCGCGAACCAGCGCGCGGGATTTGTTGACTGTTTCCTGGAACTCCGTTTCCGGCACGGAGTCCGCGACGATGCCGCCGCCAGCTTGGATATAGGCGCGATTGCCGCGCGCATACATCGTCCGCAAGGCGATACAAGAATCCAGATTGCCGGAATAATCGAAATATAAAACCGATCCGGCGTAAGCGCCACGCCGTGTCGGTTCCAGTTCATCAATAATTTCCATCGCGCGAACTTTGGGCGCGCCGGAAACAGTCCCTGCCGGAAAGGTCGCGGCAAAGGCATCGAAACAATCCAGACCTTCGCGCAGAACGGCTTTGAGCGAAGAAACCAAATGCATCACGTGCGAGAAGCGTTCGACGAACATCAAGTCGGCGACTTTGACCGAACCGTATTCGGCCACGCGCCCCAGATCGTTGCGGCCCAGGTCAACCAGCATGACGTGGTCGGCGCGTTCTTTTTCATCGTGCAGCAAGGCGTTGGCGAATTGCGCGTCCTCGGCTTCGGACTTTCCGCGTGGATAAGTTCCGGCAATCGGGCGGTATTCCAATTGCTGACCTTCGCATTTGACGAGCATTTCGGGCGAAGCGCCGAGTACTGTTTCTTCGCCGCCCAGCTTCAGGAAAAACATGTACGGCGACGGATTGACGACGCGCAGCGCGCGGTAAATCTGGAAAGGGTGAACTGTGATGTCCGTCTCGAAGCGTTGCGCGAAAACGACCTGAAAGGCGTCGCCTGCTTTGATGTATTCCTTGATCGCTTCAACCGCCGCCACATAATTTTCTCTGGTCATGTTCGAGCGGATTTGCAGAGGTTCGGTGCGGCGGGCGGAGGGAGGCGGTTCAATGGGCGCGGCGAGCGAAGCTTCCAGACGAGCGATTTCTCCGCAGACGGCGATGTATTTGTCGCGCAAAGCCGCGCCATCACGTTCGCCGTCGGTGAAGACATTGGCGATGATGTGAATCTGATGTTTGACGTGATCGAAGGCGAGAATACTGGAAAAGAACATCACGACGGCGGTGTCAATGTGCAGATCGTCAGTGGCTTCCGCCGGTAACTGCTCGAACCAGCGTACTGCGTCGTAGCCAAAGTAACCGACAGCGCCGCAGGAAAACGGCGGCAGTCCCGGTAACTTGACCGGCTTGTGTTCGCGCATCAAATCGCGCAACACGTCCAGCATTGGGCGTTCGAGCGTTTCGCTGCTGCCGTCTGCGCGTTCAATCGTTACTTGAGCATCGCGCGCGCGGACAATCGTGTGCGGCGCGCAACCCAGAAACGAATAACGCGCGATCTTTTCGCCGCCTTCGACCGATTCCAGCAGGAAAGCGCGCGGCGATTGGCGTTCGATTCGCAAATAAGCCGACACAGGAGTCAGCAAATCGGCCATCACGGTTTTGACCAGCGGCACGACAGTGCCTTCGGCGGCCAGCGACAGAAACTCTTCGTAAGTTGATGGGGTAATTAAAGACATAAGTTTTGTGATTTATAGGCTTCAAGAAAAACATCTTCCATCCACGAAGCCACACGAAGAAAACACGAAG
>CAZRXE010000165.1:0-12357 GCA_964603695.1 uncultured Heliomicrobium sp. | reverse complement strand
TGAGTAAGCCGGGAATGAAAGAATATTCGGCGCTTCGTGCAGCATTGGAAAACATGAACGCAACGACGGCAAAGGAACGATGATGGACACAATCTCTCGAAGAAACTTCAGTGCTCAAATGCTCGGTTCGCTAATGGCCTTTTCACTGGTCGAAACACTTAGTCGCGGCAATGCGCTGACAAAGAGCGTCGCGCCCATCGCCAAGCACTGGCTTGCGGAAGTGGAAGAAATCAGTCGTGCGATGGCGGAGCAAAAAGCCAAACAGATTGAATGGCAGCGCAAACTGGACGAACTGTTTGCGCGCGTAGAACTGAAAGATTTGCTGCGGGACATTGACTTTGAGCGGCTGAGCAAGACCATCAAATTTCCAGACGATCACGAAGGCGTCGTCGCGACAAAACCGCCGCGCGCCGCCGGTTTGCCCCAAGAACTGAGCTTTTCGACTTTTATCTATGGCCTGAAAAAAGACCGCGCTATCGTGCCGCATTGCCATCGCAACATGACTTCGATGCATATGCCGATTGGCGGCGAACTTCACGGCTGGCACTACGACCGGTTGCGCGACGAGCCGGAACATTTGATTCTCAAGCCGACACTTGACCGCGCGCTGAAGCTTGGCGAAGTGACAACCATCTCCGACGAAAAAGACAACGTCCACTGGTTCAAGGCCACAAGCGATGCGGCCTTCACATTCAATATCGGCGTTTACGGAATTGATCCGGCAGTGAAAATGGGCGGACGGCAGTTTTATCTTGATCCGCTGGGCGCGGAAAAACTCGGCGATGGCTCATTGCGTGCGCGGCATCTGACGATGAAAGATGCTCATCGCCTCTATGGCAAATCATAAGTCGTCTCATCAACAAAACAGGAGATTTTGTTATGTCGGCAGTCGCAATCGAAGACATCATCGCTCAAGTCAATCAGCTTCCCGCCAAGGAGCGCGCAAAATTGATAGCTCGGTTAAATAATGGTGATGAGCCGAAATACGTCGTGCCGGAAGGCCGGATCATTCGCACTGATGCGCCTTTCATTGACCGCACGAAAGAATATGAATGGCTGGCAAAACATCGGCGAGAGTATATTGGGCAATGCATTGCATTGATGGGAGATCAACTGATCGCGGCCAGCGCAAATGCCAAAGAGGTTTTTGCCAAAGCCGATGAGCTTGGCTATCCGCAGGCTTATTTCGTTTTTGTAGAAGATCCGGATGTCCCTTTCGTCAATGTGTAATCATGGAATTCCAACTCCGTTTTCCAATTCGTCGCCGTTTCCAAACAACTGCAGTGGGAATTCTCATCCCGTGCTCATTGGAGCGAAACGGCATCATCGTAGGGTTCGAGGCTAAGGTTGATCCGGGTAGTGAATATTGTCTGTTCCGGCGCGAAGTTGCGGATAGGTTGCAGATCGAAGTTGAAGAAGGCTTGCCCGTAAGATTGGGCACGCTAGCGGGATCGCTCACTGCCTTCGCTCATACGGTTGTGATCAACACCTTCGAACTTGAGTTTGAATCCACGGTACTTTTCAACTCCGCCTACGGGACAAACAGGAACCTTTTGGGCCGCATTGGCTGGCTTAATAACCTTCACTTCGGACTGACGATGGATAACGAAATGATCTATCTCGGCTCGGCATACTCGTAAATTTTATGACGCAAACCTACATTTCAGACATTGCAAAACATCTCGGCGAAGAGATCACCATCAAAGGCTGGCTTTACAACAAACGGTCGAGCGGCAAGCTCGGCTTTTTGGAAGTGCGCGACGGCTCCGGCCTGATTCAGGGCGTCGTCTCGAAAAAAGAAGTCAGCGACGAAACCTGGGCGAGCACTGAACGGGTGACGCAGGAATCTTCGATCATCCTGACCGGCGTGCCGCGCGAGCATCCGAAAAAGCCCGGCGTTTACGAACTCGATATTAAGACGCTGGAAATCGTCACTCTGACCGAAGACTATCCGATCACGCCCAAGGAACACGGCACGGAATTCCTGATGGATCATCGCCATCTGTGGCTGCGTTCGCGACGGCAGCACGCCATCCTGCGCGTGCGGCACACGATCATCAAAGCCGTGCGCGACTTTTTCGACAACAACGGTTTCACGCTCTGCGACACGCCGATCTTCACGCCGGCGGCTTGCGAAGGCACGACGACGCTGTTTGAAGTGAATTACTTCGACGACGAAAAAGCGTATCTGTCGCAATCGGGGCAGCTTTACAACGAAGCGACGGCGGCGGCCTTCGGCAAGGTCTATTGTTTCGGGCCGACCTTCCGCGCTGAAAAATCGAAAACGCGCCGCCATCTGACCGAATTCTGGATGGTCGAACCGGAAGTCGCTTATGCCAAACTCGATGACGTGATGACGCTGGCCGAAAACTTCATCAGCTCCGTGGTCGGGCGTGTGCTGGAAACGCGCCAGGAAGAGTTGAAACAGTTGGAGCGCGACACCTCGAAACTGGAACAAGCCATCCCGCCGTTTCCGCGTTTGCAGTATGACGACGCGGTGAAAATGCTTCAGCAGGCGCACGCCGAAGGCAAAGTGGAAAACCGCTTCGAGTGGGGCGGCGATTTGGGTTCGCCGGATGAAACCTACATTTCGTCGCAATACGACAAGCCTGTGATGGTGCATCGGTATCCGGCGGCGATCAAAGCGTTTTATATGGAACCTGACCCGGTGCGACCTGATCTGGCCTTGTGCGTGGACGTGCTGGCACCGGAAGGTTACGGCGAAGTGATTGGCGGCGGCGAACGCATGTCTTCGCACGAACTGTTGCTGCAACGCATTCACGAACACCAGTTGCCCCCCGAAGCTTTCGATTGGTATCTGGATTTGCGCAAATACGGCAGCGTTCCGCACGGCGGATTCGGCATGGGCATTGAACGGTGCGTGGCCTGGGTGTGCGGCCTGGAGCACGTGCGCGAAACGATTCCTTTCCCCCGTATGCTGTATCGGTTGAAACCGTAAGTTCGGAGTTCCGCCTTCAGGACAAACTGAAGGCGGAACTCTCAAGCTTTCGCGGTTTGCTCCCCCAGTTGTAAACCTTCATTTGAGGAATTGCCCAATGACTCGAAAAGAAGATTTGCCTGCACTGGGCAAAGAGCAGACGGAAGATGACTGGTCGCCGAAGCCGGCGCTCCAACCACAGAAACCCGCATTACTCGATACCTGGCTCAGTCAATTTGAGCAGGGCGTTGCCAAAGAATTTCGCCGCCGCACCGGGCTGGATTACAAAACCACGATTGCCGAAATCATCGAAGCCGCCGCGCCATTTCCCGGCATGTGTATTTTGGACGTGCCGACAGGGAGTGGCATCATCGCGCGACAATTTGTCGGCAAAGTCGGTCAGGAAGGCAAGATCATCGGCGCGGATACGACGCGCGAAAAGATCGAGCAGGCGCGACTGGCGGCGCAATCGGCCAAAGCGAGCCTGCATATCGAATGGCGCGTTTCGCCCGGCGACAAGCTGATTTTCGGCACGGACAGGTTCGATCTGGTGACTTCGGTGATGGCCTTTCATCGGCTGCACGGCGAAAAGTTTCTGGCCGAAGTTCACCGCGTACTCAAACCCGGAGGCCGGTTGTTGCTGGCCGACGAACTGGCCCCGGAGGCGGGAATCGGTTCGTTGCGGGAATCGGCGCGGCGGGCGTATTACCGCTTAATCGCGCGAGACGCCGGCGAAGCCGACGCGCACTTTCATTCCACCGAGGAAATGATGCGAATGATGACGGAAGCCGGGTTTTGTCAAAGCACGTTCAAAACGCTGCGGCAACGCGGCAAACACGACCGCATTTTTACGCTGATCAGCGCGGTGAAGTAGGAAAACAGTTATGCAAACGCAAAAAAGAAAAGCCACCGTCATCGGCGTGCTAATGGATTTGGGCGCGGATCGTCGCGGCGTGGACATGGGGCCGTCGGCGGTGCGCGTGGCGGATTTGAACGAACGGCTTTGCACGCTCGGTTACGAAGTGACGGACGCGGGTAACATTCCCGTGCGCAATCCGGAAATGCTGCCGATCAGCGACCGCACCGCCAAATACCTGCCGGAAATCGCCACCGCATGTCAGAAACTGGCCGACCAAGTGGAAGCGGCATTGGAAGCCGGTTCGATTCCCATCGTTCTGGGCGGCGATCATTCCATTGCCATCGGCAGCGTCGGCGGACTGTCAGCCTTTCATCGCAAACGAAATGAAAAAGTCGGCGTCATCTGGTTCGACGCGCACGGCGATATGAACACGCCGGAAAGTTCGCCTTCGGGCAACATTCACGGCATGCCCTTCGCGGCGATTCTGGGCCACGGCGCGCAGGCGTTGACGCACATCAGCGGATTTGCGCCGAAAGTCGAACCTGAGGATTGCGTGTTGATCGGCGCGCGCAGCGTTGACCCAGACGAAGCCGTGGCGCTCAAAGCTTCGGGCATTCGCGTGGTGACGATGCGCGAACTGGACGAACGCGGCATGAGCGCCGTGATGGACGAAGCGATGTGGCTGGCTTCGCGGCGCACCGCCGGATTTCACGTGACGATGGACATGGATTTCGTTGACCCGGATTACGCGCCCGGCGTCGGCACGCCCGTGCCCGGCGGCCCGACTTACCGCGAAAGCCATCTGGCGATGGAGAAAGTCGCCGATTCTGGCAAGATGCTGTCGTTTGAATTGACCGAAGTGAATCCCGTGCTGGACATCTCCAACAAAACGGCGGAATTGGGCGTGCAACTGATTTTGTCGGCCTTCGGGAAAAAGATTATGTAGCTGGGTACGCATCGCTTCCAGCGTGCGTGACGTGAGGAGAAAAGTTGTCAAAAAAACTCAGAGTCGGAGTCATCTTCGGCGGGCGTTCAGGCGAACATGAAGTTTCGCTGCGTTCGGCGGAATCCATCATCAACGCGCTCGACCGCGAAAAATACGAAGTCGTGCCGATTGCCATCACGCTACAAGGCAAATGGCTGGCTTCGAGCGAAGTCACCAATCTGTTGCCGAGCGCGGTGATCGAAAACGCCGATCAACACGTGGCGATTTTCGGCGACCCAACCGAAAAAGGCTTGGCGCGACTGGACGCGGGCAGGGCTGACAAGCGCGACAAGCTGGACGTGATCTTTCCCGTGCTGCACGGGACTTATGGTGAGGACGGCACGATTCAAGGTTTGCTGGAAATGGCTGACGTGCCTTATGTCGGCTGCGGCGTGCTGGGTTCCGCCGCCGGAATGGACAAAGTGGTGATGAAGCGTTTGTTCCGCGAAGCCGGTTTGCCCATCGTCGAATTTACGCATTTTCTGCGCACGCAATGGGAAGCCGATCCGCTGCTGGTGGAAGCGCGCGTAGCGGAAGCGATTGGCTTTCCCTGTTTCGTCAAACCGGCCAATCTAGGCTCGTCGGTCGGCATTTCCAAAGCGACCGATGCCAAAACGTTGAACGAAGCCATTGCGCTGGCAGCCAAATATGACCGGAAGATCGTGGTCGAACGCGGCGTAGATGCCCGCGAAATCGAAGTTAGCGTACTAGGCAACGATCAGCCCGTGGCCAGTTTGCCCGGCGAGATCATTCCGCAATCGGCGGACTTTTACGATTACCAAGCCAAATACATTCACGCTAACGGCGCGCGGCTAATGATTCCGGCGGAGTTGAGCGAAGAGCAAACAGCGGAAATCCAACGCCTGGCCATTGAGGCGTTTCAAGCGATTGACGGCGCGGGTTTGGGCCGCGTGGATTTCTTTCTGGAACGCGACACTGGCAAGCTGCTGCTGAATGAAATCAACACCATGCCCGGTTTCACTTCCATCAGCATGTATCCGAAGTTGTGGGAAGCGAGCGGCATTGGTTACAAAGACTTGATTGACCGTTTGATTGAGCTGGCGTTTGACAGGCACCGAGAGAAATCGCGCAACCTGACCCATTATGCATAACTGAAATTTCAGCAAGTCCATCCTGTCGGGATTTCAAACTAAAAAAAATCCCTGCTCCGCAATTTTGTCTTCGCAGCCTTTGCCAAGCGCGCGGCTTTGCGGTTCAATCTGCGCGCATTCCGCAATTTACTGACAACATCGCAATAAACAACTTGGGAGATAAGACCATGAGCGACGCCAATAAGAAGCGCCGTGCGTTTTTGAAAGGCGCAGCCAGCGCCGGTCTGATGACTGCGGCCAGTTACGATAAGATTCTCGGCGCGAATGATCGCGTTCGCGTGGGCTGCATCGGCATTGGCTTGATTGGCAAACGCCACTTGCTGGATTTCCTTTCGCAGCCGGACTGCGAAATCGCCGCCATCAGCGAAACCTACGATCCGCGTCTGGCCGAAGGCCTCGAAACCGCCGCCGAAAAACAGAAAACCAAACCCGAAGGATTCAAGGATTTTCGCCGGATGCTGGACAGTAAAAACATTGATGCCGTTGTGGTTTCAACGCCCGATCACTGGCATGCGCTGATGACCATTCTGGCCTGCGCCGCCGGCAAGGATGTTTACGTTGAAAAGCCGCTGACGCTTTTCATCGAAGAAGGCCGCTGGATGATTGACGCAGCCACGCGCTACAAACGCATCGTCCAGGTCGGCACGCAGCAACGTTCCGGCAAACAGTATCAGGAATGCGTGGAACTGATTCGCAACGGGCACATCGGCGAAATGCGTTCAGCGCGGCTGGCCAGCTTCCGCAACATCACGCCGGGGTTTTCAAAGCCTGTCGGCGAACAACCGCTGTCGGAACAAGACTGGCAAATGTGGCTCGGCCCCGCGCCTTACACGAAGTTTGACCCGAACCGCTGCATTTATCACTTCCGCTGGTTCTGGGATTATTCGGGCGGACAAACGACCAATCTGTTGGCGCACAACATTGACATCGTCCAGTGGGTGACGGGTGCCGCGCCGAAATCCGTCGCCGCGATGGGCAATCGGTATTCGTTGAAACAACTGGGCGAAACCCCGGATGTGGTCGAAGCGATCATCGAATTTCCGGGCTTCATCGCCACCTGGTCTTGCCGTGAAATGTGCGCCGGGCAGCCCGGTCAAGGCAGCACGGCGTTTTACGGAACCAAAGGGATGCTGCGCATCGAACGCAGCGGGATGGAAGTCATTCCCGACCGCCTGATTTCCGCCGACGATCAAATCCCGCGTTTCACCACGGCGCGCCCGGTCATTCAAGACCCGCAGCCGCGCACGACGGCCATCAAACGCGAAGGCTTCGAGCAAGTCCGCGACCAGTTCGTGCCGCACGTCCGCAACTTCCTGGATTCGATCAAGTCGCGCCAGCAGACGATCTCGAATCTGCAAACCAGTCAGCAAACCAACATCACCACGCATCTGGTCAACATCGCCATGAAGCTGGGGCGCACTGTTCACTGGGACGCCAAGCGCGAAACCATTGTCGGCGACAAGGAAGCCGCCGCCATGCTGACCAGACCATATCGCGCGCCCTGGGATCGCGAATTGAAAGCCGCGCTGCCTCGATGAACCGCTTGCACGCCTGAAACAAAGGGACAAGAATTTTTATGAAAGGAGAAACGCGGATGTCTATCGAATTACTCGATTCGCTCAAAAAGCAAACTACCGACCTTACGCCGCAGGAAAAGTTCGTATTGGCCAAATATCTGCTTGAACAAGCGCCGTCCGCGCCTCCGCGAAACGGCTCGGCCCGGCGCGACGGAACGGCGGAGCAAAGACGCCGGCAGCGAATGGATTGGATGAAGGCGAATCAGGCGGAGTACGGCGGCCAATACGTGGTGTTGGATGGCGACAACTTAGTAGGAACCGGACGAACTTACCCGGAAGCCGTCAATCTTGCCCAGGCATCAGGACTGGACGACTTGTTTATTACTTACCTGCCCAAGCCGGATGAGTTGGGCCACGTTGGAGGTTGGTTGTGAGCCATCAGCTTACGTTTGCGCGCCTGGAAAAATTCGATCCGGGCTGCCGGGAATCACAGTGCCCGCCCAGCTCAGCGTGGGTTCTCTTGCTTCTGATTGCGAAGTCAAAATTGACACCGGCTCATCGGATTGCATCTTTGTCAGACGCTTGGCGGACGATCTGGGAATTCAGCTTGAAACGGGTTTCCGCCAATTTATCGGGACGGCGACCGGCGTTTTTCCGGTGAGGCGACACGAAGTCAGATTATTTGTGGCGGGCTATGAATTCGAGATTCTCGCCTGCTTTGCCGAGGATGAAGCCTTTTCGCGAAATGTGCTTGGCCGACACGGTTTTCTCGAACGTGTTCGGTTGGGTTTGGTTGATTACGAAGGTCTTTTGTATGTGAGCGACTACAATGAACAATGATCCTTTTCCGAGTCACAACTTCACACCCACAACGCTGCGCCGCCGCGAGTTCCTTTCGTTGGCATCCGCGCTGGCCATCAGCAGTATGACCGGTAACGCTGCTTCTCCGCATCGTTTGTACGGCGTCGCCTGGACTTCCATTCAGATTCGCATTGGTCAGGCGCGGCGGCGCGATCCGAACAAAAAACCGCCGGTTCCCGCCGATGAATTCATAGAGCTTTGTCATTCGCTCGGCGCGGGCATTGCGCAAATGGGCTTCGATCAATTGGTCGGCACCGACACGGATTATTTGAAAAGCATTCGCCGGATGCTGGATCAACGAGAAATGACTTTGGAATTGGGCGTCAGCGCCAATGCGCTGGAAAGCGAGGAAGCCTTTGCGCCGGTCGCGGCGGCGTCCAAAGAACTGGGCGTCGAACGGCTGCGCATTGCCTGTTTAAGCGGACGCCGCTACGAAACCTTCGCCGAAATGAAAACCTGGCAGGAATTCGCCACGCACTGGAAAAAGGTGTTGCGCCAATCGGAACCGATGCTTAAAAAGCATAAGCTTCGCGCCGGCATCGAAAATCACAAAGACTGGCTGGCCGATGAACAAGTGGAAATTCTGAAAAGCGTCAGCAGCCCTTACCTGGGCGCGTGCGTGGATTTTGGCAACAACGTTTCCCTGCTCGAAGATTCGCTCGAAGTCGCCCGCAAGCTTGCGCCTTACGTAGTTACCACGCACCTGAAAGACATGGCCGTGCGGCCTTATGAAGACGGCTTTGAACTTTCCGAAGTCCTGCTCGGCGAAGGCTCGACGCCGCTTAAACAGATCATCGAAGTACTGCGGAAGAATCGTCGCGACCTGCCCATAGTGCTGGAAATGATTACCCGCGATCCGCTCAAAGTGCCTTACAAGACGGACAAGTATTGGGCGACCTATCCGCAACGCGACAACAACCGCATTCAAAAATTCGAGCGCGGCATTTTGTCCAAAGCCTGGGCGAAACCTCTGCCGCGCATCTCCAATTTGACGCCGGAGCAGGCGCTGGCGGCGGAAAATGACAATCTGCGGCGCTGTTCGGAGTATGCCCGCAACGTTCTGAAAGTCTGAAAACTCAATCATGAAACTGCACGACAACACGAACAAAACCGTTTTCGATTTATTCAACCTCTCTGGCCGCCGCGCGCTCGTCACCGGCGGCAACAAAGGCTTGGGCCGCGTAATGGCCGAAGCCCTGGCCGAAGCCGGCGCGGAAGTGGCCATCGCCAGCCGCACGCTCTTCGATTGCCAAACAGCCGCTGCGGAAATCGCCGCCACCACCGGTCGCGGCACCGCCGCCTTTCAAGCCGACATGACCGTCGCTGCCGACATTGAGCGGCTGAAAGCAGAAGTGGAATCCGGCTTCGGCGCAATAGACATTTTGGTCAATAACGCCGGCATTAACATTCGCGGCGCGATACAGGATTTGAGCGAAAGCGATTGGGACGCCGTGATGGCCGCCAACGTCAAAGGGCCGTTTTTGTGTTCGCGAGCCTTCGGCGTCGGGATGGCGGAACGCGGCTGGGGCAGAGTCATCAATCTCGGTTCGATTATGTCCGTCATTTCGCTGCCGGGCCGCTCGCCCTATGCTTCGTCCAAAGCCGCCATCATCGGCTTGACGAAAACTCTGGCGCTGGAATGGGCGGCCAAAGGCGTGACGGTCAATGCCATTTGTCCAGGGCCGTTCGCGACGGAAATGAACCGGCAGTTGTTGAATGATCCGGCCAAGTATCAAGACTTCGTTTCGCGCATTCCGATGGGACGCTGGGGTGAGCTGCACGAGATTGTCGGCGCGGCTGTCTTTCTGGCTTCGGACGCGGCTGGTTTTGTGACGGGCAGTTCGCTGTTTGTGGATGGTGGCTGGACGGCACAATAAGTTCGAGCAAGTTAGCGCGCATTCGCGGACACTGCGACGCGCAAACCATAAGATGACCCTCGCTCTTTAATGGTCCAGCGGCCTCGGTTTGAGCTGCGAGCAAATTTAGCAGCGTATTTCCAGCCGCCGCCGCGCAAGATTCGGTAGTCGCGGTCGCCGCCTTTCACCCAGGCGCTTCCATCGGCGGGCGGATCGCCGTTCTGTTCGCCGAAACTATCGTGGTAAACGTCCTCGCACCATTCCCAGACGTTGCCGTGCATATCGTAAAGCTTGAAGGCATTGGGTTGTTTGCCACCGACCGGATGCGCTTTGCCGCCGGAGTTCTTGTCGTACCAACCCAAAGCGTCAAGGTCGCCGGAGTAAGCTTCCGTGGTTCCGGCGCGGCAAGCGTATTCCCACTCAGCTTCACTTGGCAGACGGTAGGCTTTGCCGGTCATCTCGCTGAGCTTTTGGCAAAAGGCTTGCGCATCGTTCCAGGAAACGGAGTCCACCGGTAGGTCGTTGCCTTTGACAGCGGATGGGTTGCCGCCCATCACGGCGTTCCATTGCGCTTGCGTCACTTCGTATTTGCCGATGTAAAAGGCAGAGACGGCGACACGATGTTGTGGCGCTTCGTCCTTCAGGTTTGCTCGCCCGTCCTTGAATTCTTTTTGTTCTTCTTCCGACGCCCCCATCTGAAACTCTCCGCCGGGAACAAATACCATCTCCAAATTCAGGCTTCCCTGGTTTTCGGTGAAATCCCGGTACCAAAGATGGGACAGTTTGATCGCCAGGAAAACCGCCAATGCGATGATTGCTGTCAGTCCTGCGCCCAATATGACTAACCGGCGGGACTTGGTTGCGGAAGCGGGTTCAGGCTGCGGCTTTTGGACAGTCTCGATTTGTTCAGGCTCCGGCAATGGGCGGGCGATGGCTGTGGTTTCTCGCTCCAGCGGCTGCGGGAGCGTGTCCGCCGTTCGGCGTTCGGGCAGCGTTTGAAGTTTGTCTTCAATCAGCGTCAGCATTCGCGTTGCCAGCGTGGAGCGCATTTCCTCTGTCGTTTGGAAACGCAGTGCTGTGTCTTTAGCCAATGCTTTGGCGACGACTTGGCGCAGCCAGGCGGGAACTTCATTCGGCAATGGTTTTAGAGTTTCGTTGCGAATCGCGCCGTAAAGTTCGGCGATGTCTTCGCCCTCGAATGGCAGCCGCCCGCTCAGCATTTGATACAGGATGACGCCTACTGACCAAAGATCTGTTTGCTGATTGCGAATGCGGTTGAAGGCCTCCGGTGCCATATAAGCCGGCGTGCCGGCGGTGGCGGAGCTGCGATGCGTGGTTTTCAGTACGCGTGAAATGCCGAAATCCGCCAGGCGCGGCGTTTGGACGAGCAGCAAGACATTGTCCGGTTTGATGTCGCGATGAATGATGTTGCGCGCGTGCAGATGTTCCAGGCCGGCCAAAATGCCCAGTGTCATTTCCACTGCCGCCGCAATGGAAGGTGCGCGTCCGCCGTGCTGTTCCAGCCAGTCTTTGAGCGAACCATCCGGCGCATATTCGCTGACCAACACCACCTGACCGTCGAACACGCGCGCGGCCAGAAATCCCAGCACATTGATGTGTCCGGTGGCGCGCGCCCAGAGCGTGGCTTCCTGCAACAACGCGTCCAATTCAATGTCTTCTTTCAGCGGAATCTTGAGGGCGATTTCGCGCGGACTCGACCCGCTGGTATCTTGCGCCAACCAGACTTCGCCAAACCCGCCCTCGCCGAGTTTGCGAGCCAGTTCATACGGGCCGATGCGATCTTTGGCTTTAGGCATTAAGGGCAGACCTCTCCGATTCGTTGGAGCGTTTGGAATTCATTGCTTCCCGAAAACTGAAATATCAAAAGCCGAATCTTTGTGCAAATCCGCGCTGGATGTTGCAGACAAATGTGTGCAACACGATATGCACGGCAGCAGGAACGAAACGGTAGGAGGTGAAAATTTTCATCCGCCATTGCGCCTGAACGCGATCTGGCCAAGAATGTGCTGCCACCCCAAGCAAGCCAGCCGCTCAACGCGGCTGAACAATCAACTCAGCAATACCTGTTAGTACTACTGTGTTACGGAATCACTCGATAAGCTGCTCATACGCTCCAAGCCTCGAGTCTTTTCTTTGTTGGCAGCAGGGACAACGCGGTAGGCGTTGCACGAGAGCCACGGTAAGTTCTTTTCGCAACGTCGCGATGGA
>CAZRXE010000164.1:0-3897 GCA_964603695.1 uncultured Heliomicrobium sp. | reverse complement strand
CCCGCTGCCCAACGACTTCCCAGATTAATCACCTTCATTCCAATCAACACATGAACAAGGTATAGCGAGTAAGAAACCTTCCCAAGAAATAACAAGACGTTGCTTCCGCCAAAATTTGCCCAGGCAAGTATGATTGCAGTAATTATTCCCACCGCAACAATCAGTAAACCAAGTGAATAGCTTCCACAAATAACCGTCGCCGCCAACCAAACAATTGCTTCCCGCTTGTCAACCAATCCCATTCGTACCTGAAACGCCGCTATTCCCATTATGAAAAGCGTCAGCCAATGAAAAACAAAACTGCTGCCCGGCGAAAAGTTTAATGCCAGCAATAACCCCAGCGAACCGACTCGAATTGCGCGGTTTGAATGTGTAATTAACGGAAAGAACAATCCGATTAACAGATAGTATTGGAACTCTATGGCCAGAGTCCAAAAGACCGGACTTAACCACTGATACCCAAAGAAAACGTTCAGATATGCGAAGTGAAGCGCCACTTGCGGGAACGAAACACTGAACGATGTCCCGTTAAAACCGGGAACCATAACAGCAATGGAATTTAGAGCAATAATGAGAAAGATTGTTACGATGTAGGGCGGGTCCAATCTGACCAGGCGCTTGAGCAAGAACGCCTTGTAGTGACTCAACTCATAACCCGCCCGATGCAATGAATAAGGAATGATGAACCCGGAAATAACGAAAAACATTTCCACTCCCAGCCATCCGTAAGAGCCTGCGGATTTCAAAATTCCCGGCGGCAAAAAGTCGCTTTTTCCGTTCGTCAAATGAAATAGGCAAACCGCTAAAGAAGCGATACCTCTCAAAGCGTCCACAATCATTAACCGCTTGGATGAAGCTGGACGCACTTTTTCCACTTGAGTTACCGCGATTCGTTGTTTTCCGTAACAGCCTGCCGCAGGGCGGTCAAAAATTGTTCTTGCAAAACAAGAGGATTGAACTCTGTTTGCGCTGCCGCCTGTGCTTGTTGCGCCAGTCGCGCACGCTCTCCGGGTGATGCAGCCAATCGCTCCAACACGTGGCGCAACGATTTCGGATCCGCCTCCGTAACAGTCAGAGCGTTACCTGTGCGCTTAGCCCATTGAACCGCCGAACAATATTCCGGCCCCCAAATCACCAGCGGCTTCCCTAGTTGCGCGAATTCGACCAACTTAGAAGGAAAACTGGCTTCCATCCGATGTCGCATTGCCGGATCAAACACCATCGGCACAAGAAAAGCGTCTGCCGAATCCAGCCAGGTATTCAACTCAGGGCGCGGAGCAAAGGAATGCCATCGCCCTAACGATCTAACTTTTTCGCGAAAATCAGTCGGCCAGTTTGGATTTTCGCCTCGAACCTCCAAGCTAATGGTGGAATGGTTTTCCATCGCTTCCAAAGCTTGCCGTAGCATCGGACCATACTCGTAAAGATTGCCGGAGTAGTACACGTTGAAGACCTTCTTACTTCCATTCGTTTGAGGCTCCCCTTGCTGAAAAACTTCCGGGATCGGATAAAGCACCTGCGCCCCGGGTTGATCTCCTAATGAGGCAAGCATTTGCTCGCTCACGCACAAGGCTACCGTGCTGGCTTTGTATAAAGCGCGGAAGCAGCGCTCTTCGTGTTTTCTGACTGCCTCCGGCAGTACCAGCATTTCCGGCCACCAATCGTGAAAAAAAGTGATCAGCGGCGCTCTTTTGCTTCGCGCCACTCGCATGGCGCATTTGTAGCCGTTTCCGTGAGCCACGGTAACTACGACATCCGGCGTTAAGCTACCGGGCAGTTTTTGTAACCCGGCATCCCAGGAGTAACCAGCGCGTAAAACTTCGGCAGCATTCACCCAGGAATGAAACCGGGAAGATGACAAGCGTCGCTGTAGCTTTGAGGGAGCAGGGTTGGAAATCGTAGTCACTTTTAGCTGAGGCTCCACACTTAAGTGCCTGTAAAGCACCACTTCCCCACCGCTAGTGGGCTTCGGCATGACGGAAGAAATAACAGCTACTTGAATTGACATAACGGACTTAGCCGGCAACGACGATTTTAGTTTCCAGACGCACCGCCGGGGTCAGCCCTTGCACCTGCCGCGCGAACAATTGATGCAGCCGGTTCGGGTTCAAAACCGCTTGCGCTACCTGAGTTGAAGCTGCCGCGTACTGCTTCCATTGTTCGCCTGACTGAAACATTGCCGTCAGCTTCCGAACAACACTCCGCGCGTCATTTTCCATTACCAACGGTCCGCAACCGTGGTTCACGGCAAATTTGGCTGCGGTCGAATACTCAGGTGCCCAAATACAAACCGGCTTTCCATACGGCGCATAATCCAGCCATTTCGTCGTGAAGCTGGTTTGTACAAAAGGTTTTTCCTGTGGCTCAAAACTCATGACGGTAAGAAAGGCATCCGCCTTCTCAAAATGACTCTTGAGTTCCTCGAACGGAAGAAACCCTCTGAAGATGCCCGCTCGTTCCAGTTCGCCGACCGTTTCCGCCGACCAATCGTTGCCGGCAGCAAAAATCCGCAATTGAAGATTTTCGGAATCACGCATCTCATAAGCAAGGTCAAGCAGCATGCGCCCGTATGCGCCGTAACAATTCCCGGCATAAACCACCGTCCAGGGTTTTTCCGGCGAAGGAAAGACAGGATCAGTCTGATGTTGTTCGTTATGTCCAATGGGATAAAGAACGTGACCGTTTGAATGACGACCAAACCAATTCTGCATTCCATCACTTGTGTAAAAAACCAGATTCGCGACCCGGTTTAGATAACGAAACCTGTTATTCAACCACGCGCGAACTATCGGCCAGGGCTGTTCATTATGGTGAAGGAACTGCGACAAAGGAAATAAATCCTGAAAATTTACCGCCAGAGGTACTTGCAAACGTCGGGAAAGTTGCCACGCCAAACCGCAATGCCAGTTGTCAGGCACAGTAAGAATAAGGTCAGGGTTGAACCTTTCCGCCTCGCGTAATAATTCGTCGGGTAACACCAGCCAATTCCATAAATACCCCAGGTTATGCCCCAGACGGACAAACCTGGTTTTTCGCAATCGAGCAATGGGATAAGTTTCGCGAATCGGAAAAGAGTCTACCTTTGTTCCCGTGGCCTGACTGGCGCTGGCGATTTTTACTTCAAAATCATTGTGTTCAAGCAGGTGCCGATACATCGCAAGCCTGCCGCCTGACGTGGTGTCGGGAACGACAGCGGATAAATAGAAAACTCGCGTTTTTCCATGGTGGTTTCCGACGTTCATCTCCATCGCTCCTGCGTTGCGGTTCAAAGTAATTCCCTAACCTGCAAAAGTAACAACGGCTTCTTTGTATAACCTGGGCTGACGGGCATCGTGACGACCGCGGTTGGCCAGCGCGGCATAAATGTCCTTGATCCCCTCCGGCAAAGTCCAGGATGGCATCCAACCTGTAGCGTCGCGCAAAGCGCTGGGGTCAAGACAAATGCTTTGCACATCGAAATGGCGAGAAGCCTGGTTTTCCACGCGCACCGGCAACCCCAGGGTGCGTTCGACCACGGTTATCACGTCGCGTCCTGACAGCGCCGTCCCCGTCCCTACGTTATAAGTGCCTGATTTGACCTGCGGAGAATCCAGAGCCACTGCGATGGCGTCGGCAACATCGCGGGCATGCACGTAGTCTCTTCGCGTTTCACCGCCGCCCCAAATGTTGAGCGTCTCACCTGTGTAGGCGGCTTGCACCGCTCTGGCAACAAATCCGACGGAAAGGTTGTCCGCGAGTTGTTCAGGGCCGTAAGCATTGCCGATGCGAAAAACCAGATGTCTTACACCGGTTTCCGCCACGATTTTGCGAACGTACATTTCGGCGACCAGCTTCCCAATCCCATAAAAGCCTATCGGTTCCGGCGTGACGGTTTCCGTCACGGGGCCGCCGCCGGCA
>CAZRXE010000163.1:0-2939 GCA_964603695.1 uncultured Heliomicrobium sp. | reverse complement strand
CCAAATGTTCGCGCAGGGCTTTGGCGACGGCTTCGGATTTGGAATGGACTTGCAACTTCTCGTAAATGTGGCGCAGATGGAAAGAGACAGTGTGAAAGGAAATGCCCATTGCATCGGCGGCGGTTTTTTTGTGATGGCCTTTGACCAGCAGTTTCAGCAGTTGGCGTTCCTGCGGCGTTAAATCGTAAGAAGCTGAGACCGGCTGGAATTCGCGAAACAGCGTGATCACGCGGCGGGCGACTTCCGGCGACATCGGCGCGCCGCCTGTGACGGCTTCTTTTAACGCTTCCAGCAAACGCGCGGGCGGCGTGTTTTTCAGCAAGTAGCCTGTGGCTCCGGCACACAGCGCGTTGAAGATTTTGTCGTTGTTTTCGTAAACGGTCAGCGCCAGGATGGCCGTTTGGGGTAATCGTTCACGGAACAGTTTGATGCCTTCGATGCCGGACAGACCCGGCAAACCGATGTCGGTCAAAATCAGATCGGGCACGGGGTGAAACCGGATTCCGTCGAGCGCGTCTTCCACGCTGCGATAGGCGGCCAGGCATTCAAATCCGGGCGAACCGTTAATCAGCAGCTTCAAACCTTCGCGCACATCGCGTTGGTCTTCGAGCAGGACGACGCGGATGACGGCATTCGGCGGTTTAATTGTTTGTGTTGGATCGCTCATGCAGTTCTACCATTTCGGGCGCAGCTTACTCTCAATCACCGCCCGCCGTTACCTGCACGTTTATGCAGGCGAAACCGGAATCTTCAACCGCACTTCGCAGCCCGTGCCCGGCGTGGAGTCAATCACGAATTCGCCGCCGAGTGACTGTGTGCGATTGTGCATGCTCAGCAAGCCGTTGCCTTCGCCGGATGTTTCGGCAAACGTTGACGGAGAAAAGCTTTTGCCGTCATCGCGGATGGTCAGTTGAATTTGGGATGAGTTGGCTTGGATGCGGATGCGGACGGCGGAACAGGTGGCGTGGCGCGCGGCATTGTTTACCGCTTCTTTGAAAATCAGGTACAGGTCGCGGCGGGTTTCGATGTCCAGTTTCAACTTGTCGGAGTCGCCTGGAGAGTCGAAGTCCAATTGGATGTCGCGTGTCAGGAAGACTTCTTCGGCGTGGCGTCGCATGCGGCTGGTCAGGTCCAGCAAACTGTCGTGCTTGGGATTGATTGCCCAAACGATGTCGTTCATGGCGGCGACCGATTCGCGGGAAATGTCGGCAATCGAATCCAGTAATTCGCCCGGCGGCGGAGCGCCATTGGATTGCTGATGTTTGGCGACTTCGCTGAGGATGGAAATGCGCGTCAGATTCGCGCCGATGTCGTCGTGCAGATCGTGGGCGATGCGCGTTCGCACACGTTCGACTTTGACGGCTTGATTCAGCCGGTACCGATACAGGCCATACGCCAACGTGTCCAGCGTCGACATCAGTGCGCTCAGAAACCACCCGCGTTGCCAAAAAGGACGATTGATGGTGAAGGTCATTACTGCGGGCGGATCGCTGACAACGCCGGAAGAGCCGATGGCCCGAACGGCAAAATCGTAATCACCGGGCGAAAGGCCTGCGAAGTTGACCGTCCGCAGTTCCGTAGGCTCGCTCCAATTTTGCTGACCCAAACGGTATTGGTAACGCAGTTTCGCGCCGGCGCTGAAATCCAGGCTGAGAAAATCTATTTGCACCGAATTCAGGTCAGGCGCGAGCGTCAGGTCGGCAATTTTCGTCTCGCCTAGTTCCGAGATCGGCCAGGGATTGCCGTTGATGCGTACCTCCGTGATCAGAACCGGCAGCGACTGTGGCTTTTGATCGAGCGTGGGCATGAACCGCGAGACGCCTTGTTCGGTGACGAACCAGAGTTGGTCATGGCGGTCGCGCAGCGAAACTCGCACCTCGCCTCTGGCTAGGCCGTCGTCGGAAGTGAAATGCCGAATGTTGCCCGTTTGGGGATCAAGCCGGTCAATGCCGCGCCCGGTACCGGCGTAAATGCGTCCCCACTGATCTTCGGTGATGCTCCAAATCTCATTGGTGGCGAGTCCTTTCCCGACACCCCAGGTCGTTAGTCGCAAGTGGTTTTCCGTTGTCTCGTCCACACGATGCAGGCCGCTTTCTTTTGTGGCGATCCACAACCGTTTTTGGCTGTCGAGAAAGAAGGCGTTGATAGTCCCATCTGGCGCGCCGTCGGCACCGGTAAACTGTTTGAATTGCCCATCACGATAACGAGTCATGCCTTTTGTAGCATAGAAGCCAATCCAGAGACTGCCTTCCGCATCTTCGCCGATAACGTTGACGTTGATGGCCGGAGCTTCAGACTCCTTCAATTGGTATTGGTGGATTTTGTTTGTCGCCCGATCCCAACGATGAAGGCAAATGAGGCTTTGCGGTTTCAGGTAGGTTGCGATCCAGATGTCGCCGCGCCGATCTTCGTAAATGCGTTCAATATGGTTGGTCGCCAGGCCGTTGCGTTGGGTGTAAATCGCTTTGGGTTTCGTCTACGCCAGGTACGCAACTTGATTAAGGCTCGGATAACGATAAAGCCCTTCGTCCGTCGCCACCCACCATTCGCCGAGGTGATCCTGCAAAACAGCCTGTCGCTGCGCGTAGCCGAAGGCGTGAGCAGCCTGAAAAGTCATCCCGACAAATGTCTTTCCGTTGAAATGATGAAGAAATCGCTGTTGAGGATAGGAGCCGTTGAAGATCAGGAGTTCGCCATTGCCGGTTTCACAGATAGTGTTGTGAACTCCGGGTGAAAATCCATCCGCCGGACCGAATGTGGCGAAATCCGAACTGGCGATACGCATCGCGCCGCTATCGCGCGTTCCAATCCACAAATTCCCTTCGCGGTCTTCGGCAAGGTTGTAAACCTCTTCGGTGGTTAGTCCGTGTGCTTTCGTGTAGGTGATAAATTTTGCGTTATCGCTCGCTTCAGGATTGAATAAAACCAGGCCGCCAACC
>CAZRXE010000162.1:0-5499 GCA_964603695.1 uncultured Heliomicrobium sp. | reverse complement strand
ACGCCGTCGAAGTCGAAGTCGCCAAACTCTCTTCCGAATCCGTGTTGGCGCGCATCATTGATTTGGTGGCCGAAGCCGAGGCGCAGAAAAGCCCCACGCAGCGGTTTGCCAAACGACTGGAAAAAACCTTTGTCCCGATTGTGCTGGTTGCCGCGCCTTTGCTGGCCGTGGCTTTGATGGCTTTGGGCAACGACTTCAAGGAATCGGTGTTGCGCGGTATTTCGCTGCTGGTGGCGGCTTCGCCGTGCGCGCTGGCGATTGCCACTCCGGCAGCGGTGTTGTCGGCAGTGGCGCGGGCTGCGCGCGGCGGCGTGCTGATCAAAGGCGGCGCGCATCTGGAAACGCTGGGCAAAGTCTCCACGCTGGCGTTCGACAAAACCGGCACGTTGACCATCGGCAAACCGCGTCTGGTGACTGTCGCCGCCGCAGAAGGCATCGGCGAAACGGAATTGCTCGCCGCCGCTGCCGCCGCCGAATCGCATTCGTCGCATCCGTTGGCCGTCGCCGTGGTCGCGGGCGCGCGCGAACGCGGCATTGAACCGGCGCTTTCTGAAAACTGCGACGCGGTTCACGGCAAAGGCTTGCGCGCGATGGTGAGCGGCGCGCTGGTCAGCGTGGGCAACCTGTCGCTTTACGAAGGTGAACAACTTCCCGAAGCGGTTTCCGCAAAAGCGCGCGCGCTGGAATCCGCCGGACAAACAACAATGATCGTCAAACGCGGCGACCGGTTTTTGGGCGTGCTGGGCGTGGCGGACACTTTGCGCGCGGAAGCCGCCGACACGTTGAAAGCCTTGCGCGCGGCGGGCATCAGCCGCAGCGTCATGCTTTCCGGCGACAATTTGCCGGTGGCCAAAGCCATCGCCGCGCAAGTGGGCATTGACGACGCGCGCGCGCCGCTGATGCCCGACGGCAAAGTCGCCGCTTTGAAAACGCTGGCCAAAGAAGGCGGCGTGGCCATGATCGGCGACGGCGTCAACGATGCGCCGGCGTTGGCGGCCGCTTCGGTGGGAATCGCTATGGGCGGAACCGGTTCGGACGTGGCGCTGGAAACCGCCGACCTGGTGTTGATGAGCGACGGGCTGAGCCGTTTGCCCTTCGCCGTCAAACTGTCACGCGCGGCAACGGGCGTCATTCGGCAAAATCTGATTATCGCTTTGGGCGTCAGCGCGGCGCTGATTCTGGCCTCGATTTTCGGCTGGGTGCAAATCAGCGAAGCCGTCATTTTGCACGAAGGCAGCACGCTGGTCGTGGTGCTGAACGGTTTGCGGCTGCTGACATTTCGCGGTTGAGAATGAAAGAAGAGTCGGCAAGTTTCGTAAGTCTTGAAAAGCAGGTAACAGTGCTCTTTCATTTTCCATATACCAGTTGGAATTTTTCATTTGTCATTAATTGCCGATGAATGCCTGAATTGATTGGTCAATCGCCAATTTCAAATTTGATACGACAAATGGAAAATAAGCAGTGACGTGGCATCCGGAAAGTGAACTTGCCGAAGAGCAGAAAAGAAAAGCCTCGAAGAGAAGCAGTTCGGCTTTCTTCGAGGCTTTTTCCTTTGGGTTCACGGTCAGTTTCAGCCGACGCTTATTGCTCTTCCGGTTTAGTAGTTTTGGTGCGCAACTCTTCCGCCATACGTTTTTCCATCGTGGCGGCACTGCGCACGGTGTAATCGGACGGAACTTCAAACAGCGAATGATCCGGCTCCGCGCGGTTGATGTTGGTCAGGCGGTAGGTGGTTTCGCCCGTGCGCGGATCGCTATGTTTGGTCATCACCAGCAACTGCAACTCCGGCGAATGCCATTGCTCCGAGACGATGTTGATCGGCAGGTCGTTTCCGATTTGTCCGGCGGCAATAGTCACGGTGGTGCGCGTGCCTTCCGCCGCCACGCCGTCGAACATTTGCCGCCCCAGCGATTCGCCTGGGCGTTTTTCGACCAACGAGACGCCTTGCACTATTTTCGCCGTCGCGACTTTCTTTTCAGCTTCCATCCTTTTCGCGACAGCTTCTTGTTCCACGGCCATCTTCTTCATCATCCCGGCGAATTCGGATTTCGTCGCCGTGCGAGTTTGCGGGTCGAGCGAATAATTGATGCCTGTTGCCGGATCGCTGATGACGATGGATTGCACCGTGCCGTCTTTTTTCAACACTTCACGACGGGTGCGCCCGGCGCTGTCGCGGTAAACGTTGCTGGTATTGGTTTGCCGGATGCGGTTGCCGTCGCCCAGCATCTGGACAGATTCGGAAATCGTCACCGCCGAATACGGCGCGCCTTTGACGAGCTTCGTTTCAAAGGCCACTTTCGCCTCGATCACCGAATAAGCTTTGGCCGCGATTTGATTTTGAATCTCCGCCGCCATCCTTTCTTTTTTGATCTTGTCTTGCTCCGTTTCCTGGGCGAAGGCGGAAACGCCGCCGATGAACAGCGCGAACAAGACGGCAATACATCTTGAGGTTTTCATAGCAAACTCCTTTTTTGGTTATTTGTTGGTTGAAGCTTCCGGCGAACCGCTGCCAGTGGTTTCGCCCGGTCTTACAAAGCGAATCGCACGCGGCAAGCCGTCCTGTCCGACCAGTAAATCGGCCAGCACCGGTTTGCTCACGTCTTCCGCCGTGATGCGCAGTCCCATGGAAATCAGCGTTGAAGCAGGCAGTTCCACCCGCAACACCTGGCCGCTTTCCAGCGGGATAAGCTGGTTTTCAATCGCCAAGGCAATGAACTCGGTGTCGTCGTTGCCGGTTGTCGCAGGCCGAATCGCAGGCCGAGTTCGGTGTCGTTCAACGACAACCTGCCGCACGATCGCGGGTTCGGATTGCCGAATTGGCGAAGGATGTTCCGGCACTGTTTCGTCTACTTTTGGCGCGGGCGGCCTAGTCGCAGTCTTTGGATTTCGGTCGGCGAAAGACCATTGGCGAATCGCTCCGGCCAGCAAAAACAGCAACAACATTGCCGCCATCGCCAACAAGGCACGCTTCGGCCATTGGCGCGCACGAACTGGCGAGTGCTTGCCTGGCGAATAACTGAATCCCGGCGCGTCTCCCATCTGTTTTCGGAACGCCGCGCGCAGCGATTGTTCGACGCGCGCCGAAGCGTTTTCGTCGCGCAGACTTTTCGCAGTGGCGCGCACGGCTGCGGTCAGCGCCTGTTGTTCGGCCAGCCGATCCGCGCAGTCCCGGCATTCAGCGATATGGGCAAGCGTTTGGCGGCGCGCCGCAGCTTCCAGCAATTGGGCGCGCGCCATGCTCAAAATCGTGGTTTCAAAATCCTGACAGTTCATACCAGACACTTCAGCGGAACGGCGTTGAATTCTTTGACTTCCGCAGCAGTAGCGCGCAAACGTTCGGCCAGCATTGTCCGCGCGCGGTTCAAACGCGAACTGACCGTGCCCACGGCGCAATCCAGCGCCTGCGCCGCTTCGGCGTAACTCAATTCTTGAAAATCGCAAAGCACGACCACCTCGCGGTAACGCGCGGGCAGCGCCAACACAGCCTGCCGGACGGCATCAATTCTTTCGCCACGAACAATGTCCGCCAATGGATCGTCCGGCGCGGTCACGTGGCGAATGATGATTTTGCCGTCTTCGGTTTCGTCTTCCAGTGGGTCGCAAATGCGTTCCCAGCGCCGACGGCGTAGCACCTGATTGCGCGCAACGCCGAACAAAAACATCGCCAGCGAACCGCGCGACGAATCGTAGCCGTGTTTGCCGCTCATCAAAGCCAGAAAGACTTCCTGCGTGACATCGTCGGCGGTGGCGGGCGAACCGCTCATCAGCAAGGCAAAGCGATAGATGTTGCCCTGATGCCGCCAATAAAGCGCCGTGAAAGCGTCTTCGTCGCCAGCCGTCAGCCGCCGCAACAGATCGTCGTCGCTTGGTGTGCTTGTCTTGCTCATCACTTTGTTGATGTCCGCCGGTCGCTGACCCGACTGACTGACATGAACTATTCGCGCGACGCGCCGAAAAACTTCCAAAACTTACGGAAAAAAAAGAGCGCGGAATTGAATTCTCCGCGCTCTTTTGATTTTTGCCGGCAGAGCCGATTTTAGAACGTGACCCGTGCGCCGAAGCGCACCAGTCGTGAACCACTGGCGACGCCGGTGATTTGCCCGAAAGTCGGGCTGGTGATGTTGGCTTGCGGGTTGTTGAAATTCGGATGGTTGAAAGTGTTGAACACATCGGCACGGAGTTCTCCGCCAATGCGTTCGGTGAATTTGAACTTCTTGAAAATGGAGTTATCAATGTTCCAGTAGCCTGGGCCATTGATTGTGCTGTTGCGTCCCAGATTCCCGAACGGCGCGTATTTCACGCCCGCCGCGTTGGTCAACGAAGCTTCCGGCGTGGTCAGGGCTTTGTTTGAATTGTCAATGTAAAGCTGCCCCGGCCCTTTGTTGCCCAAAACAGTGATTGAGCCGTTCAGATTCGGGCGTTGTGTATTGCCAGGCGCGTGCAGGTCGCTGCCATTTGTCGTGAAATCTATCGGAGTGCCGGATTGAATGGTCAGAATGCCTGTCACCTGCCAGCCGTCCAGCACCCATTTGGCAAATCCACGTGTTTTGTTGGCGAAGGGAATTTGCCAGACAAATGTGGAATTGAATGAGTGCGTGCGGTCGAAGCCCGTGCGCCCGCGCGTGAGTTTCGGATTGGCGGGCGTGTCAATGCCGCCGTTGTCGTCGCCCGATTCGCTGATCGCTTTTGAGAGCGTGTAGTTGTTCGTCACCAGCAGTCCCTTGCTGAAGCGGCGATCCACTTTGATTTGCAGCGAATCGTAGCGGGTGCTGGTTCTGACACGCGCGTTGACATCGGTCGTACGCCCGAATTTTTGGAAGAGCGGACGCGCGGCGTTGTCGTTGCCCGGCAATGATTGCCCAAGTTGATTGGCGGCATTCAGGTTCAGACTGGCAAGAATGCCGACGCCGTAATTGCCGACATAAGACGCATCCAGCGCGAAGTTCCAGGGCAGTTCGCGTTGAAACGCCGCGTTGTATGAACGCAGCTTGCCTTCGCGTAAATCAGGCGGCGCGTAATAAAGCGCGGAGTTTCTCAGGATCGGCAGATTGGCATCAATGATGCCGTTGGCGGGAACGTCGAACACGGTCGGCGTGGCAAAGCCCGTCGCCAGCGAACCGATCGGCGCGAAAGCATTGGGCGCGACGAATTGATTGTTCTGCTTGACGGGGAAATTGAACGCGTAGCTGTTATCCGGGAAAGGAATGATGCTTTCGCCGTAACCGCCGCGAATGACGGTCTTGTCGTTCAAGCGATAGGAAGCACCGCTGCGAATGGCGAAGTTTTTCTTTGGCGTTTGGACGCCGACGCTCTGCGAAACATTGCCATAACCAGCCACGAGTTCGGTATTGTCAATCGGGTTGTAGTTCGACAAACCGCCTTTATCCACAAGGCCGCGCAACGGCGTATAAAGTTCGTGGCGCAGACCGAGAATGAGCGTCATTTTCTGCGATACCTGCCAGGTGTCCTGCGCGAAGCTGAAGAAGCCGTAATGTTGCG
>CAZRXE010000161.1:0-6082 GCA_964603695.1 uncultured Heliomicrobium sp. | reverse complement strand
TGGTCGAAGTCCCAGACTTGTTGGAATACGTTCAATCGCCGCCGATTCAATTGACGGTTTCAGGCCGCTGCGACCCGACCGAAGAATTCGCCGAACGATTGACCGAAGCGATGAACGGTCGCGTGCAATTGTTCAAAACTCGTTACCGCGCCTACGACCTGACGATTCTGGACGTGCTGAGCGCGACCGCTTCCAAAGGCGACAGCGTCGCGCGCCTGGCTCGGCAACATAACATCGCCCAAGCCGAAACCATGGCCATCGGCGACAATCACAACGATCTGACGATGCTGCGTTACGCCGGTCTGGGCGTGGTGATGGGCAACGCCGAAGACGAACTAAAGCAAATGGGCTTTGCACAAACCGCCTCCAACGAGGAAGACGGCGTGGCGCTGGCCATCGAAAGATTCATCCTCGCCGCCTAACCCGCCGTGCTTTGTAAGCGCGACAAAATGTCCCGGTTAAAATTCTGAAGTCCCTCCGCCGCCGAACGAAACTAAGTTAGCTGCGCGCCTAGGAATATCAAACGCCTCTTCTTCATCCGCCCCCAACCGGCAACGTATCATCCGTCCCGTCTCAAGAATCACTTTTGCGGAGGGAAAACGATGTCATTCGAGAAAACAAAATGGGTTTGGCAAAACAACGAGTTTTTGCCTTTTGACGAAGCGAAGATTCACTCAACAGCCTTCGGCCTGCATTACGGCACGGGCATTTTTGAAGGCATTCGCTGTTACGAAACCGTCAATGGGCCTGCCATCTTCCGGCTGATAGAACACATGGATCGGTTTTACGCTTCGGCGGAAGTTTATAAATTGAAAATTGATTACACGCCGGAAGCTTTGAACGAAGCCATCTGTGAAACCGTCCGGCGCAATGAATTGAGAAACTGCTACATCCGCCCGACGGCTTATTTCGACAGCGGCAGTTTGGGCATTCGTTCCGTTTGCCCGACCGGCATCAACATTCTGACCTGGGAATGGCCGAACGATTTTGGTTCGGAAAAGCTGGCCAAAGGGATGCGCGTGACCGTCTCGCCGTATCGCAAGTTTCACTCTTCGATGATTCCGACCACGGCCAAAGCCACTGGCAATTACCTGAATTCGATTCTGGCCGTTCGCGAAGCCGCCGCGCGCGGTTTCGACGAAGCGATCCTGCTGGACGTGAACGGCAATCTGGCTGAAGGCGCGGTGGAAAACATCTTCCTCATCAAAGACGGACGGCTGCTGACCAACGATCAAAACTCTTCGATCCTGCTCGGCATCACGCGCGATTCGGCGATTCAGATTGCTCGACATTTGGGTTACGAAGTCGAGATTCGCAACCTGAAGCTGCACGAACTGCTCAGCGCAGACGAAGTCTTCCTGACCGGCACGGCCATTGAAATCATGCCCGTCCGCGAAGTGGACGGAAAAATCATCGGCAATGGCGCGCGCGGCCCCGTCACCGAGCAAATCCAAAAAACCTTTTTCGACATCGTCGCGGGACGCCAGCCGGAGTTCAAACACTGGCTGCATTCAGTCAATGCCTCAGCGGTCGGACAAACCACGGCAGCGGGCGCAGCAGCATAAGCGGAGGATTTCAAGAATGACGGAGCAACTGCACGACAACATCCAACCCATCGCCTGGACGCCGAGCGAAGAAGTCATCGCTCGCGCCCAATTGACGCGCTTTTTGCGGTTCTGTGGGTTGAAGACCTTCAGTGAACTTCAGCAACGTTCGACGGCGGACGTGGCCTGGTTCACCGAGCAGTTGCTCCGCTTTCTGGAAATCCGCTTCGACAAACCCTATTCGCAAGTGGTTGATCTCGCGCGCGGCATTGAATGGCCGCGTTGGTGTGTGGGCGGCGAACTGAACGTCACCAAAAGCTGTGTGGACGTTTGGGCAGAAGACGACGTGATGGCGCATCAACTCGCAGTCATCTGGGAAGGCGAAGAAGGCGAGACGCGCACACTCAGTTATCAGGAATTGGCCGATGAAGTTTCGCTTTGCGCGGCAGGTTTGCGCGCTTGCGGACTGAAAAGGGGCGATGCCGTTGGATTACATTTGCCGATGACGCCGGAAACTGTCATTTCGCTGCTGGCGATCAACAGAATCGGCGCGATTGCCGTGCCGCTGTTTTCCGGCTACGGCGCAACGGCGATTGAATCGCGGCTGCGCGATGTCGGCGCGAAAGCTTTGTTCACCTGCGACGGCTTTCCGCGCCGGGGAAAGACCATTGCCGCCAAACAAATCGCCGATGAAGCCGTCGCCGACTTGCCGGAAATTCTTCGCGTTTTCGTCGTTCGCCGCAGCAAAG
Source organism: uncultured Heliomicrobium sp. (assembly GCA_964603695.1). Lineage (GTDB taxonomy): Bacteria > Acidobacteriota > Blastocatellia > RBC074 > RBC074 > RBC074. The sequence goes on along the minus strand of CAZRXE010000161.1, from coordinate 3,789 downwards.
AAACCGTGCCGATGCGCACCGGGCGCGACCTTTACTTCGACCAGTTGATGGAAACCGGCGCGAAACATCCACGGCTGAAATTCGCCGAAGCGACCGACGCCGAAGATCCGCTGATTGCAATTTACACATCGGGAACCACCGGCAAACCCAAAGGCATTTTGCATACGCACTGCGGCTTTCCGGTGAAATCGGCGCAGGATATGTGCTTCGGCACGGATGTCGGACGCGGCACGCGCATCAGTTGGGTGACGGACATTGGCTGGATGATGGGGCCGTGGCTTATTTACGGCGCAACACTTCTGGGCGCGACGATTGTGCTTTACGACGGCGCGCCGGACTTTCCGGCGGCGGATCGAATGTGGGCATTCACCGCCAAACACAAAGTTGAAGTCCTGGGTATTTCGCCGACGTTGATTCGCGCTCTGCTGACGCACGGCGACGAACTGCCCGCCAAACATGACTTGTCTTCGCTTCGCATTCTGGCTTCGACCGGCGAACCCTGGAATCCGGATCCGTGGTGTTGGCTGTTTGAAAAAGTCGGCAAAGGCCGCGTGCCGATCATCAACTACTCCGGCGGGACGGAAATCAGCGGCGGCATTTTGATGAGCAATCCGCTGCTGCCGATCAAACCTTGCGGATTTGCCGCGCCGTGTCCGGGCATTGCGGCGGACGTGGTGGATGAAACGGGTAATTCCGTTTGCGGCGCGGTCGGCGAACTCGTCATCCGCCAACCCTGGATCGGACAGGCGCGCGGATTCTGGAAAGACGACGCGCGTTACCTCGACACCTACTGGTCGAAGATTCCCGGCCTGTGGGTTCACGGCGACTGGGCGCAGGTGGACGCGGACGGCCACTGGTTCATTCTCGGTCGCAGCGACGATACGCTGAAAATCGCAGGCAAGCGCGTTGGCCCCGCCGAAGTCGAATCTGCACTGGTTGGCCATTCTGCCGTGGCCGAAGCCGCCGCCATCGGCATCCCGGACGAATTGAAAGGCACGGCGCTCGTGGCATTTTGCGTTTTGAAAAACGGCGAAGTCGAAAGCCGCGAACTGGCCAACGAATTGCGTGATCGTGTGGCAGCGGAATTGGGCAAACCGTTGCGCCCGGAAAAAGTAGTGTTCGTTCCGGCGCTGCCCAAAACACGCAACGCCAAGGTCATGCGCCGCGTCATTCGCGCGGCTTATCTGGGCGAATCGTTGGGAGACACGACGGCGCTGGAAAATCCCGCAGCAGTCAAAGCGATTGCGGATTGCGGATTGCGGATTAAAACGAAAGCGACTGACATCGCTATCAAAGTGGGAGAAACATTATGCAAGTGGGAATCGCGCAAAATTCACAAGACTTTCCGATGCTCGACCTGAGCATTGAAGAAATCAGCACGCTGCCGATAGATCATCCCGGCGCGCACGATTCCGACTACCGCGCGCATCGCAATTTGATCGCGCGGCTGTCGAAGCAATACCGCGAAGACCCGAACCACATCATTCCGCTGGTGGATTACACGCCGGAAGAAACCGCCGTTTGGACGTATGTTTACGATCAACTGGAAGCCGCGCACCAGCGCCGCGCCTGTTCGTTTTATCTTGATGCCAAAACCAAACTCGGCATCCGCCGCGACGAAATTCCGCAACTGCGCGACCTGAATCGGCAAATGCGCGCGATGAGCAATTTCGGTTTCGCGCCGATTGAAGGTCTGGTCGAAACGCGCGCCTTTCTGACCTGGCTGGGCAAGCGCGTGATGCTCTGCACGCAGTACCTGCGCCACCATTCGCGCCCGGATTACACGCCCGAACCGGACATCGTTCACGAAATCATCGGCCATATCCCGAACTTCACGAACCCGGATTTCGCAGACTTTTCGCAGTTCATCGGCAAAGGCGCGGTCATCGCCGACAAAGACCAACTGGAACAACTTGGCCGCCTGTACTGGTTCACGGTCGAATTCGGATTGATTCAGGAAGGTAACGAAGTGAAAGCCTTTGGCGCGGGGCTGCTGTCTTCGTACAGCGAACTGGAACACGCTTTTTCAAACGAAGTCGAACGCCGCCCCTTCGACCTGGAGGAAGTCATCAACACGCCTTACGACTATTCGGACATGCAGCCGCTGCTGTTCGTTATCCCGTCGTATGCCTATTTGAAAGACGTGACGCAGAAGTTCATCCGGCGCTTCGGCAAAACCGGCGATTTGGAAGTTGCGCCGGTCGGCGTGCCAAAAGCGGTTTGGTAAAAGTAATGTTTTGGGCAGATTGACTGGTGTGCCAGAATTGCGGTCACGGAGGTAATTTAATGACAACGATTACACTTGAAGTGCCAGATGAAGTTTCTGAGCAACTGGATCAACACAAACATCAATTGACTGAGCTTCTGGTTAGAAGCTTGCGGCAGCCGCCACTGGCGGCGGAAGTCTATCGCTACATCCTGGACTTCATCGCCAATCGCCCGACGCCGGAACAAATTTCGGCTTTTGGTCCGACGCTGGAAATGATCGAGCGCCGCAGAACGCTTGTGGCGAAGGAGCGAATCAATGATCTCACACCAGCTGAGAAGGCCGAGCTTGATGAGTATGACCGTATTGAGCATCTGATGGTGATGATCAAAACCCGAAACCTTCCCTTTCTAACCGGCAGACCGTGAGCGAGACCTATATCCCAACAGCACTTCGTCGTTTGGTCGCGGAGCGCGCCGTGGCTCGATGCGAGTACTGTTTGTTGTCGAGCGGCGTTTCCTTCTACCCGCACGAAGTTGATCACATCATCGCTGAAAAACACGATGGCAAAACCGAATCGTGGAATTTGGCCTACACCTGCGCCCGATGTAACCGATTTAAAGGCACAGACCTAGGCTCATTCGATCCGCTGACCGGACAATTTACCTTTCTCTTCAGTCCCCGGACGCAAGCCTGGGATGAACACTTTGCTTTTGAGGGTGACTTGATTGTAGGGCTGACGGCAGTTGGGCGGACAACAGCAAAGCTGTTGCAGATGAATACTGATGAACGGCTGGCCGAACGCCAGAGTGAAGAATAATGGCAATAGCTCCCGATCCTGAAGTTCTGCGGGATGACTTGGCGGTTTCTCTGGCGCGAGTAGTTTCCGCTGCCAACAAGCGCGCGACTGAATTGGGAATTGACGTGCATCAAAACATCATCTGCATTACTCAAATAACCGATGCTGAACCGCGCTGGCGGGTCAATTACGGTCGAAAGGACTACATCGGACGGCGCGGCGGCGATTTGATCGTTGACGTTGACGCCGACAACACCACCATTAAGCGAGTGTTTCATGGACAATGAAATTTCAGAGACTTTATCTGTTCCTCGCACAGAAGCCGAATACAACCGGCTAGTGGCAATGCTTGATGAACTGATTGACGAAGTCGGTGAAAACGAAGCTCATCCTCTGGCTTCGCTGATGGAAATCATCGGCGTGATGATTGAGCATTATGAAAACGCGAACGTGCCGGAGTTAGTTTGATGGCAAAAACAAGACTTACAATTCCCAAGGTCATACGTGAAACCGTCCTCAAGGAATTCAACCATCGGTGTGCGATTTGCGGAACCGACAGGCCACAAGTTCATCACATTGACGAAGACCCATCGAATAACGATTTACTAAACCTCATTCCGCTGTGCCCAAACTGTCATCTCGTTGATCAGCACAATCCCACCATCCCAATGGATGTAGAAAAGCTGCGATTATTCAGAGAGTTCAAAGACCCGGCCATTTTGAAGCCACAATTTCACCCATTGTTTATTCGAATGAAATATTTGAATTCGATCGGTGATGAATG
>CAZRXE010000160.1:0-5652 GCA_964603695.1 uncultured Heliomicrobium sp. | reverse complement strand
TCGCAAACCAAAAAGGCGGCGTCGGAAAAACGACGACGGCCATCAATCTGGCAGCCTCGCTGGCCGTCGCGGAAATCCCCACTTTGCTAGTTGACCTCGATCCGCAAGCCAATGCCACCAGCGGCGTTGGGGTCAAAAAAGGCTCATTTCGCAGAGGGGTTTATCATTCTCTGGTTATGCGGGAACCGATTGCCAATGTTTTGCTCAACACCGAACTCGAATTTATGAAAATCGCTCCCTCCGATCGAAATCTGGCTGGGGCGGAAGTGGAGTTGATTGATGTTGAAGATCGCGAGTTTCACTTGAAAAATATCATTGCCGGCGAGCGCGAAAAGTATGAATACGTCATCTTGGATTGCCCGCCGAGTTTGGGTTTGCTCAACTTGAACGCACTGGCCGCCGCAGATTCTGTCATTGTGCCGATCCAATGTGAGTATTTCGCTTTGGAAGGCGTGACTGATCTTTGGGACACTCTGGTCAGGATTCGCCGCAGTTTGAATAATACTCTGGCGGTTGAGGGATTTTTGCTAACGATGTATGACGAGCGCACTAATCTTGCGAATCAAGTTGTTTCCGACCTAAGAGATTTTCTCGGCAGTCAGGTCTTTGATACGGTGATCCCCAGAAACATACGGCTGGCGGAAGCCCCAAGCCACGGAAAGCCGATTATTCTTTATGACATCAAGTCTCGCGGCGCTGAGAGTTATATGAATTTGGCCAAAGAGGTGATGGAAAATGACAAGAAAAGCTTTAGGCAGAGGGCTTAGTGCTCTGCTGGCCGATTCACTGTCCCAGGGCGACGAGCTTTTGGAAGTGGATATTGATCTGATTGAACCCAACCCAGACCAACCCCGCGTACATTTCAAAGAAGAAAAACTGAATGAATTGGCGCAATCCATTCGCGCGAATGGATTGGTGCAGCCGATTTTGCTCCGGCGCATTGCCAGTGGGCGTTACCAAATTGTCGCCGGCGAACGTCGCTGGCGAGCAGCACAAAGAGCAGGTCTGCACAAAATCAATGCTGTCGTTCGCAGTATTCCTGACGCGAAGTTGCTGGAACTGGCCCTGATCGAAAATATCCAACGGCAGGAACTGAATCCCATTGAAGAGGCGCTGGCTTATCAACGGTTGATTAATAATTTGGGATTGACTCAAGACGAAGTTGCACAGCGAGTGGGAAAGGACAGATCTTCGGTCGCCAACTATTTGCGATTACTCAAGCTTCCATCCCAAATTCAGCAAATGCTGGAAGAAGACCTAATTTCCATGGGTCACGCCCGCGCGTTGCTAGGACTGGAATCTGAAGAAAAGCAGTTGAAACTCGCAGAAGAGATCATCGCGCGCAAGTTGTCCGTGCGGGAAACTGAACAGGCGGTCAAGAAGACGGCTTCAGTTGCGTCTAATAGGGAAAACTCGACACCTAACCATAATGATGCTAACATCCGCGCCGCCGAATTGAAGCTGAAGCGGCATCTTGGCACTCAAGTCAGGATTCATTTGAATCAAAACGGAGGCAAAATCGAAGTTGAGTTCAGTTCAATAAGTGAATTGGATAGAATTTACTCGATTATTATGCGGAAGTCAGACAGTTAACCTTCCCCCGGCAACCTGAATACCATTCAAGTTTTTCGTTGTTATCGGCAAGCCCCTCTCTCATTTCTCCGGTTTTTAACCCACAATTCAGTTTAGGAGGCATTTTTTATGAAGTTTGGTAGCAGATCGTCTAATAGCAGTGATGGGCCGACGGATCTTCGTAGCTTTCTGGGAGAAGGTACGGACATTGTTGGCGAAGTCAAGTTTGCGGAAATCATGAGGGTGGATGCCAGTATTTCAGGCACGATCACTTCTGATTCCGGTAGCCTTTTGATTATGGAAAGAGGGCGTGTAAAGGCAACTGTAACTGCTGGTTCTGTTGAAGTTAGCGGCATTGTTGAAGGAACGATTACGGCTAAGACCAACGTCAAAATTCATCCGACCGGGCGGGTTTATGGAGACATTTACACGCCGGCTCTGATTATTGAACACGGCGCAGTTTTCGATGGAAAATGTCATATGTTGGATAGTAAGGATACGAAGAGCTACAACAAGGCGGACCAAAAACAGTTGGCTGACGGGAAAAATTTGAAAACGGCGGATGCTGTCTGAGAAGCGATTTTGAAGCGCCGGTAAAAATCAAAAACCCGCGAATGGTGACAACACTGTTCGCGGGTTTTCGTTTTTCAGGAACGCCGTTTAGGAAACTGCTTTCGCCATGGTCGCAGCCTGTTGCTGCGCCGCGCTTAAAATTTGGCCTTCAGGCATTGTCAGCAGTTCGCCTTCCCGCAGAATTACTCGTCCATTGATAAGAACAGTTTCCACGTTGTTTGTTTCCGCCGCATAAACAACAGTCGAAACCGGTTCGGGTTGCGGAGTGGTGTGAAGCGAATTCAAGTTGAGCAATATCAAATCCGCCTGTTTACCCACTTCAATGCTGCCGATGACATTGCCCAGCCCCAATGCTTTTGCCCCGTTAATAGTCGCCATTTGCAATGCCGTCAATGCCGGAATCGCTAGCGAACCGTGAAGGGCTTTTTGAATCAAAGCGGCGGTACGCATTTCGGTGAACATATCCAGTCGGTTGTTACAGGGCGCGCCGTCCGCACCAAGCGAAACGGAAATGCCGCGCTCAAGCATTTCCGGCACTCTGGCAAAACCGGAGGCCAGTTTGAGATTGGAGGACGGACAGTGTGCGACGTGCGTTCCGGTCGCGGCCAGAATCTCCATTTCGGTTTCATCCAGCCAAACACAATGCGCCAGCACAACGTGCGGCGCGGCCAAACCGACATCGTGCAGGTATTTGATATTTCGCTTCCCCGTTGCGCTTTCAACCATAGCGATTTCGTCGCGATTTTCTGAGGCGTGCGTGTGAACCAGCACTTTGTGTTGGCGGGAAAGCCAGGCAACTTGTTCCAACAGTTCGCGTGTGCAACTTACGGCAAAGCGCGGCGCGAAACAATACTGAATGCGGCCATTGGCTTTGCCGTGCCAGGTTTCCAGCAATTGAAGTGATTCGTGAATTGAAGCGGCGGTTTCTTCGTTCAAAGCCGCCGGAACATCGCTGCCCTGATCCATCATGCATTTGCCGACCGTGGCGCGGAATCCTGATTCTTCGACGGCTTGAAAAACGGCTTCGGTGTGATTGACCGTTTCCATCGTCAGCGCGCTGGTCGTGCCGCCCTTTATCAATTCGGCGATGCCCAAACGCGCCGAGGCATAAAGCGATTCCGGCGTGTGCGCGGCTTCCATCGGCCAGACGCGCTGTTTCAGCCAGTCAATCAACGCCAGATCATCCGCCGCGCCGCGAAAAAGCGTTTGGCAAAGATGAATGTGCGTTTGCACAAAGCCCGGAAGCAAGACTTTTCCCGCGCCGTCAATCACTTCGTCAAATCCCAGGGACATTGGAGAAGACCCAGCTTCAACGGCCGCAATGCGTTCGCGCTCGACGATGACACTGCCGGTGAAAATGCGACTGGCGGCGTCCATCGTGATGACGGTGGCGTCTTTGATGAGCAGTTTGTCGGCCATTTATTTCTCGCCCGTGCTGATGAGCCGGCTAGCGGCTTTCACTTCGCCGGAGAGTTTATGAATCGGATACGTCTTCCCTTTTTCCAAATAAGCGTCCAGGAAGTTCCAGTTCACAAAACCGTCATCGCTTTCCGCTTCGAGCAGGTAAAAGATCAGCGCCGCCATCGGCTGGGTTGTGCGAACCAGAATGGAACCGGCAGGGAACTGCACATTTTCTTTTTTCGCGCTGCCTTTCAAATTGATGGGTTGATGTCCCTGAAACGCGCGACCGGTTTTGACCTGCTCAATAGCGAAGCTCTCAACTTCGGCGCTGAAATCCGCTGTTAATTCTTCGACCGCGATGCCGTGTGCGAGCAGTTTGGCCGTCACGGTTTTCATCCCGGCTTCGTTGCGGAAAAGGTACGCTTGCGGAACCGGCAAGCTTTTCGTTGCGGCAAACAAGCCGTAATCCGGCATCGGCGTAGGCGTGAATTTGTTTTCGATCATCGCCGACATCATCTTGCCGGACTTCGGATTCCTGATTTTCTCAACTTCCCCGACCAATATTCCGACGGGTTTGTCGAGCGCCTTCAGTTCAAACGCCACGCCCTGAGGTTGCAACTTCCCTTTCGCTGCATCCTCGTCCACGCGCTTGATTAAGGCTGTGATTTCTTCAGCGTGCAGCGTGGAGTATTTGAAAATCTCTTCAACAAAAGCTTCGGTCACGGCGATGCGGCCTTTGAAATTAAGATAGCTGTAGGCTTCGGAAAGAATCGTCAGCCGATTGCGCAAGCCGACATAGTTGTTGCCGAAACGCGGCGTGTGGTCGAAGGTGCGCCAGATTTTGGTTTCCGGTTTGTCGGAAGGCTGTGCCGCGCGGCCTTCGCGCTGCATTTCAAAGGTGTTGACCTCACGATTCATCCGCTCTTTGGTGGCGAAGTTGCCGTAAAAATACGTCCGAAAACTGTGAGCTTTGAGCATTGTGCGAGTGATCGCGGGAAGCATTTTGTTTCGACCAAACGCGATCAATCTGGCGTCGGCGTTTGGATTCAGAGTTGGCGCGTAGGTCAAATGGTAGCCGTGGTAAGAACCGTTCGTCGTGTGCAGATCAACCGTCAAATGCGGATCCCAACGATTGAACAAGCCCACCAGCGCATTGGCTTCTGGCGATTCTAGCTTCATGTAATCGCGGTTGAGATCCAGCCGCCTGGCGTTCTCGCGTGTGCCGACACCGCTGATCGGGCCGTTTTGCGCCGTGCGATTATCGGTGCTGATCTTTTCATTGCCATCGGCATTATAAATTGGTGCGACCAGAATGATTATTTTTGCTAATAAGCTTTTCAAATCGCCCGTGGCAATGCGGCGCGACAAATGAAGCATTGCTTCTTTGCCCTCGACTTCGCCGGCGTGGATGTTGGCTTGAATGAAAATGACCGGCTTGCCCGAAGCGCGAGCTTCACGCGGGTGGGAAATAGGTGGATCGGCGAAGATCATCAGCGGAAGGTCGCGGCCTTCGACGCTTTTGCCGAAACTTTCGACACGCAGCTTGTCCGTGCGTTTTTGCAGTTCGGCAATGAACCGCATCACGTCTTCGTAGCGGCTGGTTTCTTCGTAATTCGTCAATTCGGCGCGGGATTTCAGCGTATCGTTTTGTGTTTTTGCCATAAGGGTGGAACCGGAAATAAGTGACAGCAGCAAACAAAGTGCTGCAAAGGCCGTCTTCATTGTTCAATCTCTCCACGATGGATTTTTACTGCTTCGATGGTGATCCTGGATTGTAAGAAAGGGTTGCCAAAGTTGCTAGCTGCCGGCGAGCAAGCCTTTCATCGCGGCAATTTTATAAAGCCAACTGAAGAGGAACAGAGCAAGCAGCAGGTAAACCAAAAACTTTCTGCCACGAAAGTTTAGAAGTTCGGAATATGGAATTTGCCGATGGATCAAGTAAATAGAAAAGGGGATGCTCAATGCTGCAAGCAGGAAAACGACAAAGCCGAAAGGTTGTGTCGCTATGGATTCGTAGAAGCGTAGGTGAGCGGCGTAAGTCACACTTGTCGTCAGTCCGCAACCGGGACATGGTATGCCTGTGAAATGCAAAAATCCGCAAAGCGG
>CAZRXE010000159.1:0-4084 GCA_964603695.1 uncultured Heliomicrobium sp. | reverse complement strand
GGATTGCCCAGTCCCGCACGGATCAACGGTTCGGCAATTTGATTCAAGCCGGAAAAGAATTCGTTTTGAAGACCCGCCAATGCTTGCGTGAACATTGCAGCCACCTTTGTTTTATTCGTTCAAACCGGTCACGTCGTGGCTCATGACGATCAAATCGTGCGTGCGTCCGTCGCGATCCATCACGTAATCGCCCAGCAAGGCTTCGGCTTTGAAACCCAATCGCTCGAACACGGCGATTGCGCCGCGCTCTTCGGCGGCCATTTGCGCGACTACTTTTTGCAAACCGGATTCCTTCGCAAGTGCGAAAATCTCATCGGCCAGCACGTGCCCCAGTCCGATGCCGCGCGCATCCAGGCTGACGAGTAAACGAATATTGCCCAGATGCCGCGCCCAGTTGGTTTCGCTGCGCACCAGCGTGCCCATACCTATTAAACGCCCGGCGGATTCGGCGACGACTGTAACGGTGCGGCCTGATTCCAGGCTGCGCATCCAACCGTCCACCACTTTCGGATGCGTGATGTCGAGCGGAAGAAACAACAGATCGTCGGCGGGCAGCGCCTGCGCAAAGCTCAGCACGGCCTCGCGGTCTGAAGCCTGCATCCGGCGCAAGATGATTTGTTTGTCTTTGAGCGTGGTCGTCCACGGATAAGCGCGCGTCATTCTTAGGTGCCTTTCTGTTAGTTGAGTTGATGGAATTAATGCGGGCGGAAGTTACCACAGGCGGAAAGAAGCGGAAAGAAGCGGGGACAGGGAGATGGAGAGAAGAGGAGAAATGGGGAAGTCAGCGTCTTCCAGTCTCCCTTTCTCCCTGTCCCTCCTTCCCCTGCCTCCTCGTCTTATTTCTTCGCAGTTCCGAAAAATGGCAGTTGTGTCGCCAGATCAAGCCAGCGTTTTTGCACTTCAACGTAATTCGTGACGGCCTGTTGGGCGAAGTCGGCCAGCGCGGCGGCGGGCGAATTCTCTTCCAGATTCATACCTTTTTTGACGGCTTCGATGACCTGCGCGTTTTGCTTGGCAGCGAAATCCAGCCACTGCGTGCGGGCGTTGATGAAAGCGTCCAGCCCTTGACCGGCGTAATCCTGCACAGCAGTCATCATCTCTTGCGGCCCCGTCTGAATGCCGGAAGCGCCTTCTTTGATGGCATCAAATAACTGACTGCTTTGCTGTGAAGCGATTTCCGCCCAGCGGCGTTGCGCCTCGACCAGACCTTCGACGCCCTGACGCGCCCAATCGCCGAGCGCGGGCGTCGGCGCGGTGCGGTAAAACGACATGCCTTCTTCAACGGCTTTCAGCACCAGCGCGTTTTGCTGCGCGGTCAGATCAATCCATTTCTTCTGCGCGTCCACCAGATGCTCAACGACGTTTTTCGCCCAATCCGCCGCGCCGGCGTTGGTTTCAGTTGTAGTGGGTTCCTGTTCGGTTGCGGTTTCTTTTGCCGATTTTGCTTTGTTTGCCATAACGATAACTCCTTTTGATTTTTTGTGCAGTTGCGTAATCTTAGTTTGCATCGAATCTCAATTCTGAATTTTGAGATTTGAACTTTCACTTCTTCTCGGTCTGCGGCTGATACAAATTGCCACTGTTGGTTGTCGGTTGATCGGAATGCTGCTTGCCGCGCCGCATTCCTTCTATGAAAGGCACGCTCCATCCCAGCGCGAAATCCACCAGCGCCGGAGCAACAGTTTTGGCGAGGTTGATCGCCTGCGCGTCGAAAGCGGCCACGACTTCGGCCTGCGGAAAACGCGCGGTCTGAACAATCAGTTTGGCCATCCGATTGGCTGGAAACTTCGGCACGAAGCCGGGGATTTCCAGGCCGGTGCTGTTCGCGGCTGCGTCAAAAATCTCTGTTTCCACCGCGCCAGGATAAATCGTGCAAACGTCAATGTTTTCGGACATCACTTCCGCGCGCAAGGCTTCGGAAAAGCCTGCCAAAGCGAATTTGCTGGCGCTGTAAGCCGTCTCGAACGGCATGCCGCGTTTGCCGAAAATCGAAGAGACGTTGAGGATCACGCCGCCGCCTTGTTTTCGCATTTGCGTAACGGCGGCGCGACAGGCGTAAACCGCGCCCCAGAAGTTTACGTCCATCAAACGGCGAAAATCTTCCAGCGGCATTTCTTCAAACCGCGACGCAATCGCCACACCTGCGTTATTGACCAACACATCCACGCGGCCAAAGCGTTCGACGGTGTTGGCGATTAAGGCTTCGACCTGCGCTTGATCGGCGACATCCGTGGGCACAGCCAACGCCTGCCCGCCGGCAGCTTCTATTTCCTTGACCAATTCCAGCAGTCGTTCTTTCCGCCGACCGGCGACGACGACTTTCGCGCCGGTTTTGGCGAACTCGCGCGCCGTTTCGCGCCCGATGCCGCTGGTCGCTCCGGTAATGACCGCCGTCGTTCCACTCAGTTTTCGAATCATGGTTGAGTCTCCGCGAAAGGTTGATGTGACGGCTGCTAGCATACGCCGGTTTTGAACCGTGTCAAGCATTTATTTCGCAAGTGCGAAATAAATACTTCTGGCGCGATGCGGCAAGACTGCCTGAATCCAACTCTTTTCAAAAAGTTTTTCGTCTCTTTCCGACATTTGTTCGCAACTGCAAAAAAAAGCTCTTGGCGGCGGCGAGAATCCGGCTATACTCCCCGCGCGAAGTCGAATCAGGAACGGAAAAACCCTTATGGCAAGAAAGTCAGCAAAGCAAACCGCGAAACCGACCAAAAAGCGCGCCGTCAAACGCCCGGCGGCGCAAACAACAGTGGACGACAATCCGCCACCCGCCGATGATCGCGTCGTCATCAAACGCTACGGCAACCGACGACTGTACAACACTGAAACCGGCGCTTATGTCACCTACCAGGATTTAATCGGCATCATTCGCAAAGGCCATGACATTCAGGTAATTGATTCCACCACCAAAGCCGATGTCACCAAAGCCGTCCTGATGCAGGCGATTCTGGAAGAAGACAAAAACCAGAGTCTGTTGCCGTTGCCTTTCCTCTTTCAGATTTTGCGTTCGCGAGATGATTCGGTGCAGGACTTTTTCAAGAACTATTTGTCTGCGAGTTTCGATGCTTATCTGAAAACCAGGGAAGAGTTCGACCGCCGTTTTCGCGGCTTTTTGGGAATGGGCGCGACCGCGCCGCAAATGTGGGAGCAGTTTATTCCCGGCGCGGAAACGCTGAAGAACATTTTCAATCCGGCCAAGAAAGACAAAGAAGAACCTAAATGACGAATCGTTGAGGCCAAAAAGAAATAGCGGAACAAACTGAAGTTTCCCGTCTGTTCCGCTATTTCCGTTCGCCGGTGTTTTGTTTTACGGCCGATCTTTGAATTTGTCATTCAGTCGTTGATGTTTATTCGACATATCAACCGGGCGACCGGCGATGAAAATCTGCTTGATCCGGGTGCGGAATTCCAGAATGTCGCCGTCGGTGATGACCAGATTGGCCAGTTTGCCGGGTTCGATGCTGCCGACGAGTTTGTCCACGCCGAAAATCTGCGCGGGATAAATCGTCACGCCTTTCAAGGCTTCGTCTTTGGGCAGGCCGAACGCCGCCGACGTACCCGCCTGGTAAGGCAGCAAGCGAACGTCGCCAGGGCCGTTTTCGCTGGAGTTGGCCGTGGCAAAGGCGAATTTGATTCCGGCTTTGTGCAGTTCCGCCGCGCGGGCGAAGCCTTCGTCATACGGAGCGTCTTCGCTGCGCGGCAATTCGTTGACGGAACCGAGTACCACGGGAATGTTTTTTTCCTTCAACTCCTTGGCGACTTTGGCCGCGTCGTCGCCGCCGGTGATGATGAGTTTCAGTTTGTATTTGTCCGCCAATTCAATCGCGCCTTTGATTTCCGTGGCGGAGTTCGCGGCAACGATCACCGGCACTTCCCCTTTAATCACGGGAATCAATGCTTCCAATCCCAAATCAATTGACCGATGGGGTAAGGTTTTGTCTTTGGCCTCGGCTTCGCGGGCTTGTGCATAAGCCTGCGCGTCTTCCAGTTTTTTCTTCAGCGATTCGAGTTGGCGGTCGCGTTGTTGACGCTGTTGGTCGCCCGCCGCAGCGAAAAACCCGCCGCCGAAGCCACCGCGACC
>CAZRXE010000158.1:0-9585 GCA_964603695.1 uncultured Heliomicrobium sp. | reverse complement strand
GGGTACGCATCGCTTCCAGCGTGCGGGTACTCTCAAAACACCCGCACACTGGAAGCGATGCGTACCCGAGAACAAATTTCTGTTACCAAAAACTACTGTTGCCCGTATTTGGCTGTGACCTGACTTGCGGCGCAAACGGTTCAGTTCGCGCCGGCATCACCTAAAAACCTAACTCGGAGGATTCTCTCAATGCGAAGAAATCTACGCGCGATGCGTTCTTTCTCGGCTCTTTGTCTGGCCGCCTGCTTGGTATTCGCCAACGTGGCGACCATGGCGCAGGGCGGGCAGGGAGGGCCCGGCGGACAGGCTGCGCCGCCACCCAAACCGCCGATCAATCAATCCAGTGATCCGCTGCTCAAAAACTTCGTCTGGCGTTCCATCGGCCCGGCCAGCATGGGCGGGCGCATTGACGACATTGAAGCGGTCGAAAGCAATCCGTTCGTTTATTACGTTGCTTACGCCACCGCCGGCTTGTGGAAGACTGTCAACAACGGCACGACCTTCGAGCCGGTTTTCGACACGTATTCGACGGCTTCGGTCGGCGATGTCGCCGTCTGCCAATCGAACCCGGACATCATTTGGGTGGGAACGGGCGAAGCGAACAATCGCCAAAGCTCCACTTTCGGTGACGGCATTTATAAATCCACGGACGGCGGCAAGAGCTTCACGCACATGGGTTTGAAAGACACTCAATCCATCGCCCGCGTGGTGATTGACCCGAAAGACCCAAACACGGTTTACGTGGCGGCGCTCGGCCATCTGTTCGCGCCGAACAAAGAGCGCGGCGTTTACAAAACCACTGACGGCGGCAAGTCATGGACGAACGTCAAATTCATTGACGAAAACACGGGTTTTACCGATCTGGTGATTGATCCGGCGGACAGCAAGACGCTTTACGCGGCGTCATATCAGCGTCGCCGTACCGCCTGGGGATTCAATGGCGGCGGGGCCGGATCGGCACTATGGAAAACGACCGACGCCGGCAAAACCTGGACGAAAGTCGAAGGCAGCGGCTGGCCGACGGATGTGCTCGGACGTATCGGCATTGATGTCGCGCGGTCGAATCCGAACATTCTTTATGCACAGGTCGAAGTCGGAAACAGTCAGGGCACAGGCGTTCCAGAAGAAACTCCCGGCGGGCAACCTGCCGCCGCCGGCGGAGGTGGTGGTTTTGGCGGCGGCGGAGGCGGCGGTCAAAACAATCCAAATACGCCGCCCGATCCGAAAAAAGCCGGTCTGTGGCGATCTGACGACAAAGGCAAAACCTGGCGCATCGTCAGCAGCAACAACAACCGCCCGATGTATTACAGTCAGGTGCGCGTTGACCCTTCCAACGCGGAAACGGTTTTCACCGGCGGTCTGAACTTCTCGCGTTCGACCGACGGCGGCAAGACTTTCAAAAACCTGGCGGGTGTGGCGCACAGCGACCATCACGCCATCTGGATCAATCCGAAAAACGGCAATCACGTCATGGTCGGCAACGACGGCGGTCTGGATGTCAGCTACGACCAGGGCGAAACCTTCGATTTCATCAACACGATGGCGACGGCGCAGTTTTACGCCGTTTCAGCGGATATGCGGCGGCCTTATTACGTTTGCGGAGGTTTGCAGGATAACGGCAGTTGGTGCGGACCGAGTGCCCTGCGCACCGGAGGCGGAGGATTTGGTGGCGGAGGCGGCAACGCGGGAATCACCAATGCCGAATGGTTCCGCGTCGGCGGCGGCGACGGGTTCTACACGCAACAAGACCCGACCGATCACAACATCGTTTACGCCGAATCGCAGAACGGCGCGGTGCAGCGTCTGGATTTGCGCACCGGTCGCACCGTTTCGATTCGTCCGCGCGCCTCCGCGCAACGCAGAGGCGGCCCCGGCGGCCCTGGTGGTGGAGCGCCCGGCGGTCAACCGCCAGCCGCCGGTCAGCCAGCTCCGTCCGCGCAACAGACCGAGCAGCAAGCTCAGCAAGAGCAAATGATGCAGATGGCGCAAGCAATGGGTTTCGGCAATATGGCGCAAAGCAACATCGTGCCCGCGCCGCCCCAAGGCGAGCAGTATCGTTTCAATTGGAGTACTCCGATTGCGCTGTCGCCTCACAACCCGCGCATCATCTATGTCGGTGCGAATAAGTTTTTCAAATCGCTGGATCGCGGTGATACCTGGACGGCTTCCGCCGATCTGAGCAAACAAATTGATCGCCGGACGTTGGAAATCATGGGCGTCAAAGGTGATCAACCAATGGTTTCCAAAAACGACGGCGTGGCCAATTACGGCAACATCACCGTCATTGCCGAATCGCCCGTGCTGCCCGGCGTGTTGTGGGTTGGGACGGATGACGGCAACGTCCAATTGAGCAAGGACGGCGGCGCAACCTGGACGAACCTCGCCAAAAACATTCCCATCCTGGCCAACACCACGCATCAAGTCTCGCGCGTTGAACCTTCACACTTCGATGCCGGCACCTGCTACGTGGCCGTGGATGCGCACCGCGCCAACGACCTGAAGCCTTACGTTTATGTGACGCGGGATTTCGGAGCGACCTGGACTTCGGTCGCGGGCAATTTGCCGCTCGGCAACGTCAACGTCATCCGCGAAGACCTGAAAAACAAAAACCTGCTTTTTGCCGGAACAGAATTCGGCCTGTTCGTTTCGCTCAACGGCGGCGGCGAATGGAAGAAGTTCATGACCGGTCTGCCGACGGTGCGCGTGGACGATCTGCTGATTCATCCGCGCGACAACGACCTGATCGCCGGCACGCACGGACGCGGCATCTGGATTTGCGACGACATTTCCGCCTTGCAGCAATTGAATGAAAAGACGCTGGCCTCGGCGGCGCATTTGTTCGATGTTCGACCTGGCGTGCTGTGGCTGAACGATGTCACTTACAGCCGCGCGGGCGGTGGGCAAAAAGGCTTTCGCGGTGAAAACCCGCAACAGGGAACGGCCATCAGTTACCTGCTCAGCACAGCGCCTGCCGGTGATGTCAAAATCACCATTTCCGACATCAACGGCAAGGTCGTGCGCAACATCACCGGTACGAAAGACATAGGCATGAATCGCGTGCAGTGGAACCTGCGCGGCGATCCACCTCCGCGTCCGGCTGGATTCCGTGGCCCAGGCGGCGGTGGTCAGGGCGTTGGTGGCGGTCAGGGTGGCGGTCAAGCTGGTCAAGGTGGTCAAGGCGGAGGCGGTGGCCAGGGCGGCGGCGGCGGACGCGGCGGCTTCAACATCGGCGCGCCGCTCGAACCCGGCGCTTACCTGGTCAAACTTGCCGTGGACGGCAAAGAGACAACTACCAAAGTCGTCATTGAAGCAGACACCTGGAAATAAAGTCTGCCTTTCCCCAAAAGCGGAAGCCGGAACTTTCCGGCTTCCGCTTTCTTGTTTTGCCTGCCAAAAATTGCCTCGGAACCTCGCCCGACGGAACGGCGTTAGTCCCTGCGACCGAACACCTCCAACAAATCATCAAACGACGACAACTTCCGAAAGGTAATTGCACGATGCAGAAGGAAAGAACTCTGTCCGTTCCGGCACAAAGCCAGACTCCGAGCAAACGCATCTCATCGAAAGTTTCCGGGCTGAATCTATCTGAAACGCAGTACCCAGCGCGGTTACGCATGCCCAGGCATCAGCACGAACTTCCCGCGTTGAGCTTTGTCTTGGCCGGCGGTTACGCGGAAAGCGTCGGCGCGCACGAACGCGAATGCATGCCGCTGTCATTGGTTTTTCATCCGCGGGGCGAATCGCATTCGGTCGTTTTTCATCAAACCAACGTGCGCATTTTTCGCGTGGAACCGGACGAACACTGGCTTCGGCGAATGCAAAGCTTTCAGCCGCTGTTTGATGAACCCGCAGAATTCAACGGGGGACTGTTGGCCTTTTTGATGATGCGGCTTTACGGCGAAATTCAGCGCAATGATTGCTGGTCGGCGCTGTCTGCGGAAGGCTTGATGTTGGAAGTGATGGCCGAACTGGGCCGCGCCACGGAAGGTTTGAAATCCGCCGCTCGTCAGCACTGGCTTGAAGAAGTCCGCGAAATTCTCCGTTCGCGATTGGCGGCGACGCCTTCATTGACTGATTTGGCCGAAAGCGCCGGCGTACATCCGGTGCATCTGACGCGCGAATTCCGCAAACGGTTCGGATGCACCATCGGCGATTACGTCCGCCGTTTACGCATTGAACAAGCCTGCGCCGCGCTGACGACTTCAGACGCGCCGGTCAGCGAAATCGCCCTGGCTGCGGGCTTTTACGATCAAAGCCATTTTTCCAACACCTTCAAAAAACTCACCGGCCTGACGCCTGCCGCCTGGCGCGCTAATTCCATCCAATAGGTTGTTTCCTTCCATGACGCACGGAAAATTTGAAGCTATGGTTTTGGTCAAAACTCGCTCAATCAATTATTCACGAGAAGGAGACGAAACAATGCTTAAAGTTTTTGTCATAGCTTTTTTCTTGCTTGGTATAGCCAGGGCTGCCGGACAATCGCCGCTCGGCCCGGCGTTGATTGGCCGCGTCGCCGTCAATCGCACGCAGATTATTTTCAACTACGCCGGAGATTTGTGGAGCGTGCCGCGCGCGGGCGGCGAGGCCAAACCGTTGACCGCGCATCCCGGCGAGGAAAGCTTTCCCGCCTTTTCGCCCGATGGTTCGCAACTGGCGTTTTCGCGCAATGTCGGCGGCAATCAGGATGTATTCGTGATGCCCGCAACGGGCGGCGAAGCGCGCCGTGTGACGTTTCATCCTCGGCAGGATTTGGCGATGGGTTGGACGCCGGACGGCAAATCCATCGTCTTTGTTTCTCAACGCGACGGCACGCCACGGCTTTACAAAATCCGGCCCGATGGTGTGTTGCCTGAAGAATTGCCGCTGCCCGAAGCCGAAAACGGCGCGTATTCGCCCGACGGCAAACGGCTGGCTTATTCGCCGAATGCCGCCTTGTCTGATGACTGGCGCTACTATCGCGGCGGACGCAACGGGCGCATCTTTTTGGCCGACACTTCAACCTGGGCGGTGGAAACGCTGTCGCAAGGAACGTACAACGACGAATTGCCGATGTGGATCGGCGACCGGCTGTTTTTTGTCTCTGACCGCGACGGCATTCACAACCTCTTTTCTCTGGACTTGAAAACCCGGCAAACGAAACAACTGACGAGCTTTCAAAAGTACGGCATTCGTTTCGCCGCCGCCTGCGCGGATGCAGTGGCTTTCGTGCGCGACGGGAGGATTCATTTGCACGACATCGCCGGCGGCCAAACCAAACCAATTGAAATCCGGCTGAACGTGGTTTCGCCCGAATGCAATCCGCGAACGGTCAATGCCGCGCGGTCGCTGGAATGGATGATTCCCAGCGCCAACGGCGACAAGGTTGCGATTGGCGCGCGCGGTGAAGTCATGTTGTTCGATCCGACCACGGGCGCGGTCAACAATGTGACCAAAACTTCCGGCGCAGCCGAACGCTGGCCTGCAATTTCGCCCGATGGAAAACACGTCGCTTACTTTTCCGACGAAACCGGCGAATACCAATTGCACGTGCGTTCGCTGGCCGACAGTCAAATCAAAAAAATCGCCGTCGAACAAAAACCGACATTTTACCGCGAACTGACCTGGTCGCCGGATTCGCGCAAGCTCGCGTTCACCGGCAAACGGCTGGATTTGTGGATTGCCGATGTCGTGCGGGGCGAAGCGGTGAAAGCGGACACTTCGACGTACTCTTACCAGGAAGAATGGTTTCCACGCTGGTCGCCGGACGGTCGCTGGCTGACCTATTCCAAGCACCTGAAAAACCGCATCCGCACGGTGTTCCTTTACGACGTTGCCAATCGCCGAGCGCATCAAGTCACGGACGGCGTGATGCACACCGAACTTCCAGTGTTCGACGCCGGCGGCAAATACCTGTATTTCGCCTCCAGCCCGAACGCGGGTACGAGCGAATACGGCTGGGGCGTACTCAACGGCGTGCTGGCGCGACCATTGGTGACGCGACAATTGCACGTATTGGCGCTGCAAGCTGGCGAACAGCCGTTGTTGCTGCCCAACAGAAGTTTGAATCCCGACGCCAAACCGGCTGAAAGATTGCCGGAAGTCAAAATTGATTTCGACGGATTGAAGCGCCGCGTGATTGATCTGCCTACGCCGGCGCGCGATTACTCCGCGCTGGTCGCCGGCAAACCGGGCAAGCTTTTCGTGTTGGTCAACGAATGGCCCGCGCTGCCTTCGCCAATGGGCGGCAGCGCGCAACAGGTGCTGTACAGACTGGATTTCGCCAAAGCGCCGACGCCGGAAAAACTGGTCGAAGGCATCGGCGGATTTGAAATCAGCGCCGACGGCAACAAGCTGCTTTTCGCCAAAAATCAAAGCTGGTTTTTGGTTCCCTCCGCCGCGCCCAAACCCGGCGAAGGCCGGCTGGATATGAGCAAGCTGGAAGTCGAAATAGACCCGCGCGCCGAATGGCGGCAGATTTACCGCGAAGCCTGGCGAATCATGCGCGACTGGTTTTACGACCCGAATCATCACGGCCTGGACATCGCCGAACTGGAAAAACATTACGCCGAATACCTGCCCAGCGTGACGCGGCGCGAAGACTTGAATTTGCTGATTCGCCGCGCGCTGGGCCACGTTTCGGTCAGCCATTTCGGCGTCGGCGGCGGAGACCTTGCGCCGCTCGCCGGGCCGCCCGCGCGGATCGGTCTGCTGGGCGCGGATTATGAAATCGCCGGCAATCGCTACCGATTCAAACGCGTGTATCGCGCCGGCGCTTACAACGATCCCATCGGCGCGGTGTCGGCTCCGTTGGATGTCGCCGGTCAGACAGTTGTCAAAGAAGGCGAATACCTGTTGGCCGTGGACGGGCAGGACGTGACGACGGCCAAAAGCGTCTTCGCGTATTTCGACGGCAAAGGCCCAGGCGCGATCAAAATCACCGTCGGCCCGAACCCGAACGGCGACGGCGCGCGCACGTTGAGCGTGTTTCCAACCGGCAATGAACTCAATCTGCGGCTGGCCAATTGGGCGGAAGCCAATCGCCGCCGCGTCGAAGAAGCTTCGGGCGGAAAGCTAGGCTACATCTACGTCGGCAATTGGGGACCAAACACGATGGACGCGATTCGCGGGCTGACCGGATATGCCGACCGCGCGGGCGTTATCATTGACCAACGCTTCAACGGCGGCGGCATCACGCCGGATTACGTCATTGAATGGCTGAAACGAAAACCGCTTTACCATTACACCTTCCGCGAAGGCGACGACATCGCCACACCCGTCAATCCCGGACCGCCGGTCAAAGTGCTGATCGCCCACGAGCAAAACGGTTCGGCGGCGGAAACCTTCGCGTTCATGTTCAAACTCGGCAAAGTCGGCCCGATTGTCGGCAGGCGAACGGCGGGTGCCGGCATCGGCCCGTATGTTTACACGCCTAATTTTATTGACGGCGGGCGCATTCAATTGCCCAACCGCGCGGCCTATCAATCGGACGGTGCTTCCTGGGGAGTTGAAAACATCGGCGTCAGTCCCGATTACGAAGCTGAGACCTTGCCGCGGGACTTCCTAAAAGACCGCGACGCGCAACTCGAAAAAGCGATCCAGGTCGCGCTCGGCGAATTGAAAAAGGCCGTTCCGGTTGTGCCCAAAAAACCGGCGTACCCGATTCACAAATAACGTGAACTCCGGTCAGTTCCTCAAAACAACTCGCTGATTGGGTTGACGCCGTGATCCACCACGCGGATTGGGCGGCCTTGCAAGCCGGGCAGTTCGGTTTCCAGATCAATGTGCAGCGAACGCATCATTGTCGCGGCGACTTCGGCGGGCGTGACGGGACGGTCTTTCGGATAAGCTCCGATTTCATCAGATGCGCCGACGATCTGGCCGCCTTTTGTGCCGCCGCCGGCAAAAAGCATCGTCCAACATTGCGGCCAGTGATCGCGTCCGCCTGCCGGATTGATTTTCGGCGTGCGCCCGAATTCGCCGGTGGCCACGACCAACGTGTTTTTCAGCAAACCGCGCTCGTGCAAATCTTCCAGCAACGAAGCATAAGCATTGTCGAACATCGGGCCGACTTCGTTGCGGTAGCAGGCAATCGGGCTGAAGGGCGCGGAGCCGTGAATGTCCCAGGTAATTTCATTGAAGACCGTTTCAAACTGATTGATCGTCACGAAGCGCACGCCGCGTTCGATCATTCGCAGCGCAAGCAAGCAGCTCATGCCGAACTTGTTGCGACCGTAGCGGTCTTTCACCGCGTCCGAAACTTTCGACAAGTCGAAAGCTTCGCGCATTTTGGCTGAAGACATCAGCGTATAGGCTTGATGAAAGTTGTCGTCGAGCAGGCGTGCGTCGGCGGAGACTTCAAACTCCTTGACCGAAGCGTCCACCATTTCGCGAAGCTTGCGGCGGCGATCCACGCGCATCGCCGAAATGTAATCGGGCGGCAGCATATCCGGCACTTTGAAATTGGGCGTGGCCGGGTCGGAGTTCAGCACGAAGGGATCGAACTGTTTGCCCAGAAATCCCGCCGTCTGGCCGTGCGGCAGATTGCCTCCGGTATTGCCAATGGGACGTGGCAGCAGAACGTGCGGCGGCGCATCTCCACGCGGGCCGCGCAGTTTCGACAGCACACAGCCGACGTGCGGGTGTTCCTGTCCAGCTTGAAAGAGTTTGCCGGTTTGCATCATTTGATGACCGGTGTCGTGAACGGCGGCGGCGTTGTGATAGACACCGCGCACTAGCGAATACTTGTCGGCGTGTCGAGCCATGCGCGGGAAGATTTCGCTGACTTCGATGCCGGGTACTTTGGTCTTGATCGGTTTATACGGACCGCGAATTTCGGCGGGCGCGTTGGGTTTCATATCCCAGGTGTCAACCTGGCTGGGGCCGCCCAGCAGCATCAGAAAAATGCAGTTCATGTCCTGGTCTGTATTGACCGCGCCTTGCGCTTTCAAGGCGAACCAGTCCGGCAAGGACAATCCCAGCAATCCCAGCGAACCCGCGTGCAAAAAATCGCGTCGGCGCAGACCGTCGCAGAAACTCACTGTTCTTTCAGCATCGAATCGAAACATAGGCGTCCAGCCCTCCATCATTTTGAATGGGCAACGTTGAAGTGTGCGTCAGGATATAGCACAAACCGCCGATCGTGGCGAAGTTTACCGGTAGACTTTATCGGCGGAATCCGGCTTGGCAATTTTGGGTGGGTCGGGTATAAAGCAGTCCCGTTTCGTTCTTGTGCCTCACGATTGTGTCCCGTCTCAAACCCCTCACAACCCAAAAAAACAGGAGCAAGTAAGAATGCAATCCGAGACGCATTTCGCCGCCTCATTCGGCGAACAGCCCATTGGCATTTCTCAAGACGCACGGCCTGCACAAGCCGCCGCCCGCCCTCACACACACAGCAAAGCGCAATCGCGCGATTCCAAGATGGACATAGTAACCACTGCAACGGTCATCGGCGGAACCGCACAATTCATCAGTTTTATCTTCGGCTTGGTGACTGAAATCTGGCCGCACGTTGTTTACAACGTTCTACTCAGCGTAATCGCCGGCTTCTGCTTCGGCGCAATTTCTTACGTGCTGATGAAAGACAGGTAGGTGGTTGGTGGTTGG
>CAZRXE010000157.1:0-5013 GCA_964603695.1 uncultured Heliomicrobium sp. | reverse complement strand
AAACGTGGCGAACGATTTCTTACATAACCCCGCAGTGCTTCAGAAAACAACCACCAACGCCACGCCGAGCCGTCCCACTCCAAAGGTTATTTAATCAGCCGTTGAATGGTGTTGGTCGGTTTCCCGTCCACAGTCAATGTGATGTTGGTCAATCCCTTGCCGATGAGAGTGCGCGGCAGGGCGATATTGACTTGATCCAGGCCGAAGAAGCCGGCGGCAGGAACCGCGTCCTCGAAGGCTCCGGGGTCAAGCGTTTTGATGGTCCCGCCCAGATTGACAGAGATGTTTTGCGCGCGCGAACGCCCGCGCAAACCCGTGCCGTAAGCCAGCAGGTAAACAATGTCACCCGCTGGCCCGAGGTCAACCTGAATCGGCACGTTCTGCCCGCCTTCAAAGCGCGCGACCGGCTCGAAGGTCGTAGCGCCGTTGCGGACGCGCAGGATCACGGCGGCGGCGACGCCCTGCCCGTTGGCATTGGCGCTGAACAATCCCGGAACGACTTTGGCGACTTTCATCGTGCCTCTGCCGACCACGTTGTTGTTGATCGAAACCGTGACTGTGGCGTCGCCGTCGGCGGTGCCGGTTGGGACCAGGTAGTTGATCTGCGTCGGCGCAACAAAGAACAAGGATGCATCGCGCGCCGTGCCGGCGCTGTCGCGCACAGTCACTTTCGTGCCGAGCAAGTTGGTCGGCAGCGGAACGGTGTTGGCGATTTCCACGCCCGTGGCCATATTGGCACCGAAGGCAGCCACGATGGATTCGGGCGCGATTTCAGTGCTGAGGAAGCTGGCCGCCGAAACGCTGGCCACATTCGGAATCTGCACCTGATTGATGGTGAAGCTTTGCGCCGCCGTCACGCCGCCGCCCGGCGTGGGCGTAAAGACCGTGACTTGCGCGGTTCCGGCGTTGACAATCAGATTAGCTGGAACCTGCGCCGTCAGTTGCGTGGCGCTGACGTAGGTTGTCGCCAAATCCTGACCGTTCCAGCGCACTTTTGAACTGGCGACGAAATTGGTTCCGTTCACCGCCAGCGTGAAGGCAGGGCCACCCGCAGATGCAGTCGCCGGATTGATGGACGAAAGCGTCGGCGCGGGATTCGAGCCAGCGGTGATGTTGAAGTTTACGACGTTCGACGTACCGCCGCCCGGCGCGGAGTTGAAGACCGTCACGCTCGCCTGACCCGTGCCGACCAAATCCGAAGCCAGTACCTGCGCCGTCAATTGCGTGGCGCTGACGAAGGTAGTGACGCGCGCCGCGCCGTCCCAGCGGACGACGGAGCCGTTGACGAATCCAGTGCCATTGATTGTCAGCGTGAAACCCGCGCTGCCTTCAACAGCGGAATTCGGCGTGATGCCGGTGATGGTCGGAACCGGATTCGGTTGCGTGATGGTGAAGGTCAGCGCGCCGGAAGTGCCGCCGCCCGGCGCGGGATTGAAGACTGTCACGTTGACCGCCCCGGCATTGACTAGATCGTCAGCGGGGATGGCCGCCGTCAATTGCGAATTACCGACAAAGGTCGTCGGACGATCCTGTCCGCCCCAACGCACCACCGAAGACGGAACGAAGTTCGCGCCGTTGACCGTCAGGGTAAACGAGCCGCTGCCCATTAAGGCCGTCGCCGGATCGAGGCTCGTCAATTGCGGTTGCGGATTGTCGCCTTGAATGGTGATCGTGCCTGTCTTCGAGCAAGTGCTGACGCTTGAACTGAGGCGGCGTATGCGATTGTTGTTGCTGTCGGCGAAGATGATTTCTCCCGTGGGACTGACGGCGATGCCGACCGTTTCGGGAATTTGATTGCTGGTGCCGTTGCCGACGACCAGTGGTGAGGGCGAAATGTTGATTTGAGCATTGGTCGCCGGGCCGCCGTCTCCGCTGAATCCTGCGGCGCTTCCGGCCAGCACCGTGACTCCGCCTGTGGTGTTGATCTGAACAATCTGGTGATTGCCGGCGGCTTCAGTCGCGGGGCCGACGGTGACAAAGGCATTTCCATTGGCACCGACAGCCACATCGCGTGGTTTATTTAACCCAGTGGCCAGCGTGCCGAAGGTTCCGCCGCCTGCGGCGTTTTCGCGTAGAACTGTGCCGTCGGTGAAGTTAGCCACGTAAAGACGGCCTTCTCCAATGCCGAGGCCGGTGTATTGCTTGCCGCTGAGAATGCTGTTGACTACGCCGTTGCCGCCATTGATGCGACGGACCGCGTTCTGGCCGGTGTCCGCGACGAAGATGTTGTTGTTGGCATCCACGACCACGTCCGAAGCGCCGATAAATTTGGCGGCCAGCGCAAAACCCCCGTCCCCATTGACCGTGCTGGATTCGCCGCCGCCGGCGATGCGCGCGATAGATCCAGCCGGAACCTGCACGGGCGATGCCGAATTCGGAAAGAGCGTCACGGTTCCGGCGGTAGTGTTGATGAATCGCAGCACGCTGGTGCGACGTCCGGTGGCGGACATAGGCACGGTCGGGCCGTTCTTGGAATCAACTACGTAAACGCCCTGCGCCGTGACGAACAACCCCTGCGGCGAATCGAAACCCGCCTGAATGACGGGCACGCCGTCGCTGGCACCGGAACCAACGTTTTTGTTGACCGTAACGATGCCGAAAGCCGGAACGGTTTGTTCCGAAGCGGTTCCGGCAAAAATCTTGATCGGGCTGCCGCCGCGATTGACGAAGCGAATGCGGGCGCTGAGGGTGTCGGAGACCCACAAATTGCCGTTGGCATCAATCGCCACGCCGGTGGGCGTGCTGAAAGTGGCGCTGGTGGCCAGACCGCCGTCATAAGGCGAGGTCAGCCCGTTACCGGCAATGCGATCAATGGCATTGGCCGCAATCGTCACGCCGCCCACTGTGACAGGGCCTGTGGATTGATTCAGGTAACGAACTCGTCCGCGTCCGGTGATGACCTGATCGGGGATGAAAATGCCGTTGGTGTCGGCAGTGATGCCGGAAAGCGACGGATTGCCGGTGCTGCCTTGCAGATTAAAGCTGGCGTTGGTTCCCACCCCGCCGTCGCCGCAATTGGAAAGGGAGTAATCGCAGGACTGACCTTCCTTGCCAGCCACTGTCGTGGCTGAAGCAGACACGCGAACGATGGTTTGCAGGTTGCCCAGCGTGACGTAAACGTTGTTGCCGATGACTGCCAAGCCGGACGGATAAGGATTGAGGGATTGCGCGCCGAAGGCGAACTGTTGCACCAGACTGGCGTTGCCGTTCGCTTCCACGCGAATGACGCGCGCGTGGCCTGTGTCCGCAATCAGCACGCGACCGGTGCTGTCAATTTCCACCGCGCGCGGCTGCAACAGCGGAACATTCAAAGCCGGCCCCGCCGAAAAGGCATCTTCGGTCTTGGTCACAGCGCCGTTGCCGGCAATGGCCGTGGCCGTGCCGCTGCTCGAAACTTTGAACACTTTGTTGACGCCCGCCGTCGAGTCAGCAACGATCACATCGCCCGTGGCGTTGTTGACCGCCAGACCGTTCAGGTTGTCGCCAAAGCCTGAAGCCAGCGTGCCGATGTTGCCGGAGCCTATGGATTGCCCGGCCACAGTCACCGCTCCCGTCGAGACATTGAGCGCGCGGACTTGTTTGTCAATCTGCGCCAGGAAGTAAACCAGATTGCCGTCGGCGCTGACGTCAATGCCTGAAACCGTTCCCAAATCCGATCTGGTTCCGGGGACGTTGTCGCCGAGTTCGACGCCGCCGCCCGCCAGCGTGCGAACGACTCCCGGAGCGATGGTGCGTCCGGCAATCGTCACCGGCGCGTTGCTGGTGTTGATGAAGCGGATGAGCGTGTTGCGATCAATCACGTCAACCACGTAAATGCCGCGATTTTGCGGATCGCGCGCGATGGCCGTCAGCGCGCCAAAGGGCGCTTGCAGTGCCGGATTGCCGTCGCCCAAACCGCCGGCGATGGTGTCAATCATCGTTGAACCCGTGCCCACCGAAGTAGTCAGCGTCCAGGTATAAGTTCCGGCGGTAGAATAAGTGTGCGACGGACTTTGCTCGCTTGAACGCGGACTGCCATCGCCGAAATTCCAGTCGAAGGTCGGCTGTTGCGTGGCACAACCGACCGGCGTGGCCGTGCCTATAAATCCAACGACCGTGCCGACCGCGCCTGTCGCCGCGACGGTCGCTCCGCAATTGACCGTGCAGTTCTGCTCCGTGTCAGACGGTTGCGACTGTTGCGGACGCGCGGCGGCATTGACCAATGGTCTGGCCGTCGGGCGATTTGAAGTCGGACGGGATCTGTCCATTGTCGTCCCGCCGTTAGATGAACGGCGCGCCGCCAAACCTGCCCACGGCGACTGCGCCAACAAGGCGCTTGCCGCAAGCAAGCCCAGCAAAAGTAG
The DNA here is from genome assembly GCA_964603695.1 of uncultured Heliomicrobium sp. Lineage (GTDB taxonomy): Bacteria > Acidobacteriota > Blastocatellia > RBC074 > RBC074 > RBC074. Next base: position 670 of record CAZRXE010000157.1, on the reverse strand, counting down.
AGAAATGGCGATGAATCGTGGGCGTCTGGATTTCGTGATGGTGTTTGTGGTGATGGAAGAAAGTGAGAATCGAAGGTAGCCCCTCAAAACAGACATAGATCAACAACTCCTTTGGGATTTTTTAGGGCAGCACGGATACCAAGTCCGGTTTTCACCGGTAATGCTTGGACTTCATTTGCTTGTTCCGTTGTGTGTGTGGTGTTGTGTGAGTTGTCATCAGTTGGGAATAGTCCCCAGGCACTTTGGTCTGGCTTACACAATCAGTGAATTGCCTATCGGGGGCAGTCGTTGGGTCAATTGGCAATGGGCAGCAAATGGGCAATTATGGAACCGATTGCCGGACGTGAACCGGAGGCCTACTGTGAGAGTAGATCAGCCGACGTGAGGGATAGGCAATCGAAACTAACAAGATTGAGAATTTTGCCGGCGGCTTTCAACGTTTCGTTTGCCTGTCCGGCTGCGAACGAGCGCGGACTGTAACCGATGAGGCGATTTCCTGCAACCGCTTAATTGTTAGAAGACGACGCTTCATTGCGCCTGTTCCGCCCGAAAACAGTTACCGTGAACTCACTCGATTGGGATGAATTTTACCGTACGTCATTGGTTCAAACTGCTGCCCGCGCTGGCTACAATCGGCGTTCTGTTCGCGGGCGGACTGGCGCTGGCGACG
>CAZRXE010000156.1:0-3516 GCA_964603695.1 uncultured Heliomicrobium sp. | reverse complement strand
AAATCCAAAATGGAAAATGGAAAATGGAACCGGCCTTGTCACTGTTGTATGCCTCCCGGATAATGCCCGCGTTTTACTCAGCAAAATTCAGGAGGAAAGCCGAATGCCCGACATTGGCGCTCTGCTTCAGCGGCGGTATCGAATCAAAGAGGAATTAGGACGTGGCGGAATGGGCGCGGTCTACAGCGCGGAAGACACCAGACTGAATAACGCTCCCGTGGCTGTCAAAGAGACGTTTTTCAGCGCCGATGCGCTCAAACTGCGCGAACAATTCGAGCGCGAAGCGACACTGCTGGCCCGCCTTCAACATCGCGCGTTGCCCGGTGTGCGCGACCATTTTGCCGAAGGCTCGGGGCAGTTTCTGGTCATGGAGTTCATCGCCGGCGACGATCTGGGCAAGCTGCTCCGGCGTGAGCGCAAGGCCTTCGACGCCGCGCAAGTCATGGCTTGGGCGGATACGCTGCTGGACGCGCTTGATTACATCCACACGCAATACCCGCCGGTCATCCACCGCGACATCAAACCGGAAAATCTGAAGCTGACGCCGCGCGGCGATCTTTACCTGTTGGATTTCGGCCTGGCCAAAGAAGGCACGACGCCGACCCGTCCCGGCAAAAGCATTCACGGTTACACGCTGGTTTACGCGCCGCCCGAACAAATCAAAGGGACGGGAACGGACCCGCGCAGCGATTTGTATTCGCTGGGCGCAACGCTTTACCACCTTTGCACCAATCAGCCGCCGGAAGACGCCAAAGTGCGCGAGCTTCAGGTCCTGCAATACGCCATGCCCGATCCGCTGCGTCCCGCGCATCTGGCCAACGCGCAGGTTCCGTTCGAGTTTGCCAGAGTGCTGTCAAAAGCGATGGCGCTGGAACCGGAGCGCCGTTTCCAATCCGCCGCCGAAATGCGCGCGGCGTTGCGGGAAGCCCAACAATTGCTCGACGAACGGCGACGCCAGCGCGAGGAAGAAGAACGATTACAGAAAGCTCTGGCCGAACGGGAGCGTCAGGCGCTGGAACAACGTCAACGCGAAGAAGCCGTCCGTCTGGCCGAGCAACAACGCCAACAGGAACTCCAACGCCGGCGCGAAGCCCAGGCTCAACACGAACGCGATGAAGCCGCGCAAATCGCCGCCGAACAGCGCCGGCAGGAACAACTGCGTTTGCAGGAATTGGAGCAAAAGCTTCGTCTTGAACAGAAAGCCCGGCAGCGAGAAGAGGAAGCCCGCCGGCAAGCCGAAGCGAAATTGGATAAGTCGAAAAATCCGCCCACTCCCACGCCGAAACCGATACTGAACCAGCGGCGCGCGGCCATCATCGGAGCGGCGATTTTAGTTGTCGCCGTACTGCTCTGGTTGGCAATGCAGTCCGGCGACACACCGGAGAAAAACATCGAAACGGTAAAAACAACGCCCACGCCCGCTGTGCCCACGCCCACGCTTGCTGCTTCGCCGCCCGCCGCGCTGACTGAAGTCGTGCGTTTCGAGCAGGAGTTCCGTCCAAATGCCAACGGCAACAAATTCCGGTTTCGCTTCACGCCGCGTCAGGATGGTTATCTTTACCTGATCGCGCCGGATCAAAATAAAAACCCGATCACGCTGCTCACCAACCGTCCGCCGGAAGAAATGGGTGTGGCGACCAATCGCGTTCAAGCCGGACGGCCTTTCGTTTTTCCGCAAGGCGAAGAAGGCTGGCTTGGATTCGGCAAAGGCGAACCTTCCAGCAAACTGACCTTGATTTTTTCTCCACGGCAGTTGACGCAACCGGAATTCTTTTCGGCGCGCCAGGTCAGAGTGTTGACTCCGGCGGAACAGAAGGCACTTGGCGACTTGCGCAAGTCAGGGCAAGCGGAGTTTGCCCAAACGGCCACGGGCGGCGTTGTCACGGCTGCCGCCGACAAGCTTGTCGTGGTTGAAATCGTCGCTCAGCAGAAGCTGTCCGGAAGCTGACTGGAAACAGGTTTACGGCATCGCCGGTCAAAATGCGTGCGTGCTATGATCCGGCGTGGAGGACATTTTTATGGAAAACATCTCAATCCAGATCACACCGGAAGAAGCTGAAGAGTTTCGTGCGGTGCTTGAGCAAGCGACCGAAGCAATGCGCCGAGCCAACGAACGCATGGACGAACACGAAAAGGAGTTCGAGGTCAATCAACGTGAACTGAAAACAATCATCGCCCGCATTGCCGCCATAAACTTTCATGTGGAAACAAACCTTTAACATCGTCTGGCAGGCGCTGAAATTTTCCGAGAAGCTGGACAAACACACTGCCGAAATCGCTGCCTTGCAGAGAGAGGCCATTGAACTCGCCAAAACCACCGAGCAACGATTCACCGCCGTTCAGCTCGAATTGCAACGCCTTCATGCGCGATGCGATGGTCAGGAAAAAGAAACTCAGCAGGAGCGCAAACTCCTGCTCTTGGAATTGGAAAACCGCTTGCTGCGCGCCAAGCTCCAGCTTCCACCCGCCGACGAAGACAAAAACTAAATCTCGACCGGAGAATCTACGATGATCCTTTCCCTACGTGTTGTTTTCGGCCTGTTGCTGATCAGCGCGGCAGCCCGACTGTTCATTGCCACCCAGGTTGTCGCTCAAATCATTCCGCCGAAACCGAAGCCTGTTTCAACACCTCGCCCAAGACCAGCGCCGACTCCCAAACGAGTTCCGGGAAAGACACCCGGAAAAAATCCAACACTGGTACTGCAAACTCCTGTTTCCGTTTCGACCTCCACGGAGTATCTGAACGGCAACGTGAAGCTGGAGATGGTGAACCTACCCGGCGGCACATTCACCATGGGATCGAATGACGGTTATTACAAAGACGAAACGCCGCCGCATCGCGTTACGGTCGGTGCGTTTGCCATCGGCAAATACGAAGTCACGCAGGCGCAGTGGCAGGCTGTGATGGGCAACAATCCCAGCGGTTTCAAAGGCGACAATCTGCCTGTGGAAAATGTTTCCTGGGAAGACGCGCAAGCTTTCTGCCGCAAACTCGGTAACGGATACCGATTGCCGACGGAGGCGGAATGGGAATATGCCGCTCGCGCCGGTTCAACCACGAAATGGTCGTTCGGCAACGATGAAAACCGCTTGGGCGAATACGCTTGGTTTTCCGGCAACTCCGGGAGTCAGACGCATCCGGTCGGACAAAAAAAGGCGAATGGCTTTGGTTTGTTCGATATGCATGGCAACGTCTGGGAATGGTGCGAAGACGACTGGCATGACAATTACAATGGCGCACCAACTGACGGACGTGCCTGGAAGCCGGCGGATATATCGGCAAGAGGCTCGTACCGGGTTCTTCGGGGCGGCGGTTGGAACACCAGCGCGGTCGACTGCCGGTCGGCGGTTCGCGGCCGCTATTCGCCCGGCCTTCGCATCGGCAACCTCGGTTTCCGCCTTGCGAGGACGTTACGCTAGGCGCTTTTACCCTCTTACGCTTTCCTGGTTTTTGCCGTGGCGGAAGAAAGGCAGGAGTGAGAGCGGGCGAGCGGGAAGGCGAAGCGAAGCCGCCCC
>CAZRXE010000155.1:0-4046 GCA_964603695.1 uncultured Heliomicrobium sp. | reverse complement strand
CGCGATTGCGGCTCATCCGACCAATGCCAACATTCTGCTGATTGGCGCGACCAATGGCGGTATCTGGAAAACCACCAGCGCCACGGCGGCCAGCCCCACCTGGATACAAACGACAGACCCGCAGAACTCGCTTTCCATCGGCGCGCTGGAATTCGATCCGACCGATGCCAATCGTCAGATTCTGGTGGCGGGTTTCGGCAGATTCAGCAGCTTTGGCCGCAGAGGCAGCGCCCGGCTGGGGTTGCTGCGTTCGACGAATCAGGGAACCAGTTGGACGCCGATCAACGGCGGCGGCGTACTGACAGGCAAGAACATTTCCGGCGTGGCACCGCGCGGCCTGGTAATAGTGGTTTCGGTCAACACGGCGGACGCAGCAGGCGCTAACCAGATTGGAGTGTTTCGCAGCATCAACACCGGCGCGACTTTCACGCAGGTTTCGGTCGGCAATGGTTCGACGACTGGATTGCCGGCGGGAACGGCTTTCGATCTGGCGGGCGATTCGACGAATCAGGCGCGTTTGTTCACGGGACTGGTCGCCGCCGCAGGGTCGGGAGGCCAGAACGGAATTTATCGCAGCACCAACACCGGCGCGACCTGGACCAGAGTCAGCAATGCAACGATGAATGCTCTGATTACCAACGCCACCAGCAACATCGAAATCGCCGTCGGCAACAACAACAACGTTTACGCGGCGATTGTCAATTCCGGCGCGCTGGCCGGATTGTTTCGTTCAGGCGACGGCGGCACGACCTGGACGCGGCTCGATACGCCTGTGACGCATCCTGGCGGTCAAGGCTCAATACATCTTTCGATTGTCGCCGATCCGACCAATGCGAACATCGTTTACATCGGCGGCGACCGCACCAACATTGGCGATTTCGGCGCGGGGGATTTTTCAGGCCGCCTGTTTCGCTGCAACGCGGCGGCAGCAGCGGGCAGCCAATGCGTGCATTTGACGCATTCCAGTTCGGTAGGCCCGGCGGGCGGAGGCACGCTCAATTCCAGCGCGCCGCACGCCGATTCGCGCGAAATGGTCTTCGACGCCGCCGGCAACCTTCTGGAAGGCGACGATGGCGGCATCTTCCGCCGCACCAATCCCCGCTCGAATCAAGGCGATTGGTTTTCCCTGGGCAACAACATGCAGATTTTCGAACTGCACAGCATTGCCTACGACTCCAACGCGAATCTGGTCATCGGCGGCGCGCAGGACAACGGCAGCGGCAGTCAGGCCAATTCCGCCGCGACAATCTGGGATTCATTGGGCAGCGGCGACGGCGGCGACGTAGCTGTGGACGCGACCAGCACTGTGGGCTTGTCCAGCCGCTATTCGAGTAGTCAAAACCTGGGCGGATTTCGCCGCCGCGTATACAACGCTGCCAACGTTTTGCAAAGCCAGGTCAGCCCCGCGCGGCTACTGGTTGGGGGCGGCGCGCCGCTGCAACCCAGCTTCACCACACCCATCCGGCTCAACAACGTCAACGCCCGGCGCTTGATTATCGGCGGCGCGAACGCTGCCTATGAGTCACTGGATCAAGGCGAAACCATTCGCCAACTGACGCCCGCCATCCCTGTCAATTCCAGCGGCGGACATCCTATTGCCTACGGCGCGACGGGCAATGCCGACGTGCTCTATATCGGTTCGCTCGACAACGTCTACGTGCGCACAGCCGCGCCGCCCGCGCCGCTGGTGCAGTCAGCCGCGTACCCAGGTAGAGGCACAGGACGTTTCGTGGTCAACCTGACAAGCGATCCAAGAAATCCGGGCACGGCCTTCGTAATTGACAGTGACACGGTCTATCTGACGCGCAACGCCGGCGCGACCTGGACGAACATCACCGGCAATCTGTTGTCGTTCGCGCCCGGCGGACTGCGGTCAAACGCCTTCATCGCCAATTCTTCGGGCGAAGCCCTGGTCGTGGGCGGCTCCAAAGGCGTCTTTGTCGCACTCGCCAGTTCAGGTTTCACGTCCTGGCAACCGCTCGGCGATGGCTTCCCGAACGTCGGCGTCTATCAACTGGATTACAACGCCACGGACAACATTCTGATTGCCGGAACGCTGGGACGCGGCGCGTGGGCGCTGCGCCAACCTACATTCAGCAATCCCGCCGTGACGCTATTTTCTTCCACCTTCAACGCGAACAACGACGGCTTCACTTACGTTGACGACGCTTTCGGAACCGCCCAACCCAACTACGCGACGGGAACTTTCGTCGGCACAAGCGGGCTGACTGGCGGCGCGCTGCAAGTGGTGGTCGGCGGCGTGGACAATGCCACCATTCTGAATATGTCCGGCGGCTGGCGTCGTTCGTTCAGTCTCAATTCGGCGCAATCGCTGACGCTGAGTCTGGACTTCCTGTTGACGCAAACCGCTGAATACGAGGCTGACGAATCCAGCGAAACAGTTATCCGCGTGGACAACGGAACGATCATCAGCCTGGCGACTCTTGTAGGTAACGGCAACGGCGGTACGCCAATAACCAGCGGTCGCACTTCCCGCGTCGTGAACCTGGGCTGCTTCGCCGCCGGCGCGCACACTATCACAATCGGCGTTCGCAACAATAAAAAGACGCTCGCCGACGAATCCACGACCCTGCAGTTGGATAACATCGCGCTCACCGCCAACGGCTCCTGCCAGACGCCGTAACCGGTAAGCATTCAGCGCCCCGCAACGTGTAGGCGCACCTGTCTGACGATGGCCGCTGGCAATGCCTCCCCTGCAAACTGCAAAGGAAATATTGCCAGCGGCCATCGCTTTGGGCGGGCTTCCCTGCCAGCTCGAACCCCCTCATCTTCCAGCCCGCGAAGTGGGCGGCAGCATCAAGACGGAACATCTCAGATTTGTGTAAAAACCAATGTTGGAAGGACTTCGCTGCCAGGCTTGTTTTACCCGGGAAATCCCGTTGCCGCTTTCACGCGCTCGATTTGGCGACGATGCAGGTCTTGATGTTCGCTCATCAAAATCATCCAGCGACAGGCGCTGATCGGACCGAGGGCCGGGTGCGGAAACAGCTTCTCCGACAAATCCACGGATTCCAGCCGCGATTGAATTTCAGCAAAACTCGCCAATGTTGCCGTCATCGAAGCCAGGGCTTCGGGAACGCTCGCTTTGCCTTTGGGATGGACGCTTTCGGGTGCCTGGAATTTCGGCGGCGCGTCTCCTTCGGCGAAGGTGTAATCAAGTTGCAAATCTTCGGGCGCAGGTTTGGGTTCGGCTTCGGCTTGTTTCAAAAGCTTGTGCGTGATGCGCAGCATGCCGCCGTTGACTATGCCTACGTGTTCGACGATTTCGCCAATCGTCCATTCGTTTTCGGCGGGGCGAAAGTGTGCTTGCGCTTCGGTAAGACCGGCGATGGCGGCGGCGAAACGATCATGCGCGCGTTGCTGCGCGGCCAGAATGTCCGCGATGGAATGAAATTTCAAAGTGCAGATTCCTCCTGTGGGTTAGATATTGAAAAAGGCGGCATAGTCTAACACTCGCCGCCCACCAACGCAGGCTACTCGTTCGCCGGATTGATTTGTCGCCGGCTTTCGCTGGTTTTCAGATCGGCGATCAAGGTTCCTGATTTTGCCGAGAGCACATCGCGACAACGCGCCAGATTGTCGCTGGCTTCGGCGAACCTGCCGCGCGATTGCCGCAGCGCGATTTCAAATTCCCGCAGCGCGTCTTCCATCTGCCCGTAACCGGCCATAATCACGCCCAGATTGTTGTGCGCCGCTGGCAGCTTGCCTTTGGACTGTGCCAGCGCACGATTGTAAAACGCTGTCGCGGCATTTAGGTCACTTTCGGCCTGCGCGTACAAGCCCAATTCAAACAGAGCCTCGCCGTGATTGCCGCCCGAAGCTTCAACCGCTTCGGCAAAGGCCGCGCGCGCTTCGCGGTGTTGCCGCAAACGCCGCAAGGCCAGGCCAAGCGCGTAAGACGCTGCGACGTACTCCCCTTCCCGCAATTTAATCGCCGCGCGGTATTCGGCGACGGCTTCGCGCAGGCGTCCGAGTTTGTGTTGACAGACGCCCATGTTGAAATGCGCCCGCGCCTGATGTTCGCC
>CAZRXE010000154.1:0-5945 GCA_964603695.1 uncultured Heliomicrobium sp. | reverse complement strand
ATCCTGCGGTAAATTTGATGTCAGCGCGCCCGGTCAGATAATTGAACCCGATTGGGCACTCCAGTTGCGGATGAACCGCCACCGCAATCAGAAAGCCGGTAACTCCCGGATCAATATCCGACACTAGGAACGCGGCGGTCTGATTGGGTTCCAAGCAAATAAACACAGCCAGAATCGCTTCCGCTCCTAATTGATCGCTCGCCAAATACAAGCGTATGGAAACTGACTCGCTCGGATGGCTGTTCATAATGCTGATGCGTGTGTTCTGAACATTCCCGCCGGTAGCCTGCGATGTGTATGAGTTGAAGATCAACACCGACCCCGGCTTCTGGTCGTTCATCACCCCATCCGCAGGCAATGGCAGACCGGGATCGGCGGCTTGTGCAAGGGAATAAAAGACAACTGTGGTTAGCACGGCCAGCAGCATTGCGGCACATCGGCGTAGGCTGAACATAAACGTCCCCTCTTGAAATTGACGGCCTGAAGGATTGAAAGCGACCACGGATCGAAGAAGCTGGCTGAAACACCTGGCTGGCAACTTCGCTGTGATCGAGAAAATTAGGTTGAATAGTGAAAATTGTGACGGCGCGCGCATTCTAGGGAGGCGGTCAACATCCGTCAATCTTTGCAGGGAAAACCTTCGTTACGCTCTTTCGCGAGAAAACAAACAGCCCAGCCAGCAGACTCAACGTCAACAACGAAATCGCGCCGCCCAGTTTTGCTCGTGGCGCGGTGTAATGCATTTCCACGCGGTGTTTGCCAGCCGGCACGATCACGCCGCGCAGCAGGTAATTGGCCGTGAAGATCGTCGTCGGTTGGCCGTCAATCGTCGCCTCCCAACCGGGATAGCTGATTTCGCTGACGATCAGCGCCGCGCGTTTGTCCGCGTCGGTTTCAATCGTCAGGCGGTTCGGCTGGTAGCCGGTAATTTTGGCTTCGGCCTGCGAAAAGGCTTCATCAATACCCAGGTTGATCTTGGTCAGTGGAGGTTTTTCCAGCAAAGCAATTTCGCGCGGGTTGAACGGTGTTTCGCTTTCGCCACGAATTGCTTTCAGGGCGTCGTCTTCGGTGACGACTTTGGTTTTGGGAACCATCCACGCGCGAGGCAGTGCGTGCGGGTTTTCGTAAATCTGCACGTTGTCCCGGTCGTAGACTTTGCGCCAATGTTCCGGCAATCGCTGCGTCAGCAAGAAAGCCTGATTGCCCGCCGAATCGTAGGCCGACGCCTTGACCAGAATGATCGAAGCGATGCTGTCCACAGTGCTGATTTCGACGCGGTCAATCGTCAACTTTTCGCCCAGATCGAAGCGCGTCCAATATTGATGGGCCGGAAAGCTGTTTTGCTCGTCGCCGGGACGACTGTCGAACACCCGCGCCAACGGATGTTTGATGTTCAGTTTCACGTCGGCGCGTTCGTGCGCCCATTCGGCGGAATCGCGCCCGGCCTGCAATTCGCGTTCGATGACGCGGCCATCGGCGGTGTGGATGTTTATTTTGGCGGCGGCCTGCCCGTTGTTCAGATGGTTGGAATTGGCCAGTGCGGAAATTAGCGTCAGAGTATCCACCGGCCCGGAACCACCCGAAAGAATCACTTTGTTTTTCGGTTCCAGGTTCAAGGCCGCATTTCCTGCGGCGAATCGCGCGCCGTCTTTTTCCGTGAAACCGGAAGCTCCGACCGAAAATTCCGTTAGAAAGCGGACGCTTAGCAAATCCAGCACCTGCCAATTTGGACTGAGAGTTTGTTTGTCCAGCGGCGAGCTGAAATCCGGAGTATCAAAGTTGCCGCCGTTCCCGAAGGCTTTGTCGTAACGCGCGGACATCAGCGGTTCGTATCCGGCGGCGTTATGGAATCCGCGCCGCGCAGTGATGTTGTGCGGCTCGGTTCGTGGCAGGTCGAAAATGTATCCCATCGTCAACGAGGTGTAGATGCGATTTTCCTGCGGCGCGTATTGCTGCAGGAACTTCGTCGGCGCGGAAATCTCTGTGAAGTAAGCGGCTTCGCGCGCGAAATGAAACCACCAGCGTTGCAGAATGATGTAAGGTTCGACAAAACAGGCCACGGCAATCATCAATGAAGCCAGAACGGTCTTCCCGCGTCCTTCGACTTTCCATAAAGTCCAGACCGCGCCAGACATTGCCGCCAAAGTGAAGACGGCTTTCCACCACAGCCAGCCGCGTTCCGACAACCCCGTGTAACTCACATCCGAAGCGGGCGTTGCAGGCTTGCCGGTGGCCGCCCACCAGCCGTAACCAATGGCGATGATCGCCACCGTCAAAAACACACTCATCGGCAGCGCCCATCGGTTTACCCGCGTCCGTTCTCGCTCGCGAAGCCAATCCGCGAACCGATCCCAACCGTAAGCCGCCAGAATTCCCAGCGCGAACGTCCATTCAAATGCGTGCCGCCCAGGAACACGAAACAGGTTCAGCACAGGCACGTGGTAGAGCAGACGATAGAGCGGCGTGTTGTCGCCCAGCATTAAAACAAAACTGAGTATGGCCGTCGCCAGCCAAAATAGAATCCGCCTGTCCTGCCTGAAGAGTTTTAAGAAAACCAGGACAGCAAACACCGCCGGCAACGCAGCAAACAGCACAATGAAGGTCTCTTCTTCGATAAAGTGATAAAACGGCGCAAAAAACGAGCGCCAGGCTCCGGCGAAAGTGAACGATCCGCCGCTGAACATTTGGTAAGTCAGCTTGCTGCGAATGCTTTGCCGCTGCGCTTGCATTGTTTCCAGCATCTGAAAAGCGCCAACGCCCGCCGACAACAAAATTCCAGTCAAACACGCCAGCAAAGGCCGCAGGCGGCGTTGCCAACCCGCCGACGGTTTTTCAACCGGAAGAAAAAACAGAAACGCCGAATACGCCACGGCGACAATGCCGACGTACAGAAATCCCTGTCCCAAGCCAGTCAACACAGACAGGGCATAGGCCGCCGTCACGCCCAGCACGCCGGAAAAGAGCGGACGGTAACGGGCCCGCTCGATCATCGCCAGCATCAGCGGCAACCACATCACGGCATTGGTCAAAATGCCGTAAGTTGCGATCTGGCTGGCCATCAAACCGCCGTAGCCGAAGGTGAAGCCGGCCAGCAAGGCCGCCGGACGACTGCGCCCGATTTGCCGCACGTACAAAAATGTGAACAGCGGTGCCAGCAAGTAAGGCGCGAGTACGTAAATCTGCTCCGCCGCATGGCCGGAGAAAAACAAATACCCCCAAGTCAGCGGATACCCCAACGCCAGTTGCGACATCGCCAGCAGCGGATAGCCGGACAGTAACGTTGGCGTCCAAAGCGGCCATTGCCCCTGCCGAATCATTTCCCAGGCTGCTGTCCGCAACGGGTAGGAATAAACCAGGGCATCGCCGCCAACGAAAAATCGGCCTGCTAAGGTCGCAGGCCAGAAAAACAAAATGAAAAAGCCGATGATGAAGAGCAGCGAGGGCACTTCAGCTTTCAGTTTTTGCGGAATCAGAAGTTTGATTGGATTTACTCCTTCGTAATGGCTTCGTCTAAATTCAGAATCGCGCTGGTGACCATTGTCCAGGCGGCAAGTTCTGATGAATCCAGCTTGGAGTCGGGCAAAGATTCGCCAATCTTCAAAAACTCGGCGGCGGCTTTTTTGTCATTGCGGTAGCGCGTGAGCTGCTGTGTCAGGAGTTCGCGCAGCACTTTGAGTTCTTCGATAGAGGCTTTGCGCGAAGTCACGGCGCGAAAAACGAACGCGAGTTTGGCGTTCACGTCCTTGCCGCCTTCGGCCAAAGCCTTTGCGGCGAGCACGCGCGCGGCTTCCAGGTAAGTGGGATCGTTCATCAGCACCAGGGCTTGCAGCGGCGTGTTGGTGGTGGCGCGACGGGCGACGCATTTTTCGCGGTCGGGCGCGTCGAAAGCCTGCATCTGCGCGGGCGGCACGGTGCGTTTCCAGAAGGTGTACATCGAACGGCGATGCAAATCCTTGCCCGTGCTTTGCACATAAGTCTGTTCGCTGAATCCGTCGCCGAAAGCCAGTTCTTCCCACAAACCGGCGGGTTGATAGGGCTTGACGCTTTTGCCGCCGATGCGGTCATCCAGCAATCCGCTGACCGAAAGCGCGTTGTCGCGGATCAGTTCGGCCTGCAAACGATGGCGCGGGCCGCGCGCCAGCAAACGGTTTTCCGGGTCTTTTTCCAGCAACGCCGGCGTGACTTTTGACGCTTGCCGATACGTCGCCGAAGTGACGATCAGTCGCATCAAGGCTTTCACGTCCCAGCCGTTGCCGATGAATTCCGTCGCCAGCCAATCCAGCAATTCAGGATTCGACGGCGCTTCGCCCTGCACGCCGAAGTCTTCTGAGGTTTTGACGATGCCGAAGCCGAAGGTCATTTGCCAAAACCGATTGACCGCCACGCGCGAAGTCAACGGATGATTCGGCGCAACCAGCCATTTGGCCAGTGCCAGACGGTTCGGCGTTCCCAAAGCTTTGGCCTGAATCGGCGGCAACACGGCGGGAACGTCTGCCGTCACCTTGTCGCCTTTGTTGCGGTAATCGCCGCGCGCCAAGACGAAAGTGTCGCGCGGTTTGCTGAAATCCATCATCACCATCGCGCTCAACACGGACTTATCCACGTCAGCTTTCTGCTTTTTCAAGTTTTTCAATTCGGCGTGTTGTCGCTTGATGGTTTCCGGCGCGATTTGGGTTAAGAAGTATTCGCGTAAACGTTCGTTTTCTTCTTTGGTGCGTTTGCCGCTGATACCGGACAGGATGGTTTGAATCGGATGGCGCAAACCCAACTGTTCGGCTTCGGCTGCGTTCAGCGCGCAATCGTAAATGCGCAAATCGTCCAGTAATCCACTGTAAGCACGGCCTGTCGCTTTGTTGCCGATACGCAAGTCGGAATCGTTTTTGATCGAACCGCTGAGCGCGTCTTTCAAAATTTCGACTTCGGCAGGTTTGCCGTTCAGAAACACTTTCAAGCCGGAAGCTTTGCCCGTGCCATCGTAAGTAATGGCCAGATGTTTCGCTTCGCCGCTGAAGAAATCTTCTTTGGTGCGAATCTGGATGGAGTTATCCGGCCAGTTCGCAGTCAGGCGAATGGTCAGCGGCGCGGCCCAGCGTTGAATGTCGTACAAATGTGTTTGCTCAAAAATCAATTCAACGCCCCGGCGCGAAGTCTCATCGGCGATTTTCTGAAACACGTAATTGCCGACTTTGCCCATCCCCGGACGCATCCAGACGGCGAAGGTAAACGGCTGTTTCGTATCGAAGACTCCCCCTCTTTCCTGAAAGCCTCCGAAGCTCAACTCTGTCTGCCCGTCCAGCGAAACGCCGCGACTGACGAGTCCCGCGCCGAAGCTCGGATCGCCGTTGACAGTACGGCCTTGCTGATAGCGGCCTGAAGAATCCGCCAGACTGCCGTCGAGTTCGTAATGCGCAATGATGTTTTTGGTCGGAGCAATCGCGGTCTTGCCAAGCAAAGGCTTTTCCCAGGCTTCCTGCAAAGGCGCTATGTTTTTGTCGCCGAGCGCGTCTTCCAAATCGCGAATGGCCTTGGCCAGTGCTTCCTGTTTGGCTTTTTGTTCGTCGGTCGGCAAGGCCAAAAACGGCATGGCGTTGCCGCGGTTTCCGTCCAAGCCCTTTTCCGGCACATTATTGAAGAAGGCGTAAAACTGATAGAACTCTTTCTGCGAAATCGGATCGTACTTGTGGTTATGGCAGCGCGCGCAGCCCATGGTCATTCCCAGCCAGGTGACTGAAGTTGTTTCCACGCGGTCAACGATGTATTCGTTCAGATACTCTTCGGGAATCGCGCCGCCCTCGAAGTTAATCATGTGATTGCGATTGAAGCCGGAAGCGAGTTTTTGATCCGTCGTCGCGTTGGGCAGCAAGTCACCGGCGAGTTGTTCAATCGTGAATTGATCGAACGGCTTGTTTTGGTTGAAAGATTTGATAACCCAATCGCGCCAGGGC